>NZ_JACGWD010000032.1:0-45214 GCF_014077565.1 Pseudoalteromonas sp. 5Ae-yellow | reverse complement strand
CCCTGCAATTTAGGATATGTTTATAATTTATATGTAAAAATAGTACTTAAATACGTATCTAGCGCATAATTTAGTTACATATTCGGGTAGTTTGGTCCACCAGCGCCTTCAGGTGTTACCCATGTAATGTTTTGACTAGGGTCTTTAATATCACAGGTTTTACAATGCACACAGTTTTGAGCGTTTATAACAAACTCTTTACTGCCTTCTACTTCTTGCACTTCGTAAACGCCTGCTGGGCAATAACGCTGTGCAGGCTCATCAAATTTCAATAGATTTACGTTAATAGGGATTGACGGATCTTTGAGCTTTAAATGACAAGGCTGTGATTCTTCGTGATTCGTATTTGATAAAAACACACTTGAAAGTTTATCAAAGCTCAATTTCCCATCTGGTTTTGGATACGCTATTTTGTCAGCGGCGTTAGCATCTACAAGGGTAGAGTGATCGGGCGTATTATCTTTAAACGTAAACGGTAAAGCGCCATTAAAGATGTTTTGATCAAGCGTGTTATACGCACCCCCTACAAACTTACCTAATTTGTGCATAGCAGGGCCAAAGTTACGAGATTGATATAACTCTTTATATGCCCACGATTGCTCAAACGCAGTTTGATAATTAGCTAAATCGGTATTTGCCAACTCATTTTGCAATGCTTCAAAAATAACCTCAGCGGCAATCATTCCTGATTTCATTGCGGTGTGATTACCTTTAATTTTTGCAAAATTAAGTGTGCCTGCATCGCACCCTATAATTAAGCCACCAGCAAAATGCATTTTTGGTAATGAATGTAAACCGCCCTTAGCAATAGCACGCGCACCGTAAGCAATGCGTTCTGCGCCTTCAAGTACGTTTTTAAATACTGGATGGTGCTTCATTCGCTGAAACTCATCGAACGGGCTTAAATGTGGGTTTGAGTAATTTAAGTCAACAATTAAACCAACAACAACTTGATTGTTTTCAGTGTGATACATAAATGCACCACCATTAGTATCGCCGCTAAGTGGCCAACCAGTACCATGAACAACTTTGCCAAGCTCATGCTTACTTTCATCAATTTGCCAAATTTCTTTAAAGCCTAAACCGTAATGTTGTGGCGATGAATCTGCATCAAGTCCAAACTCATTAATTAGCTGCTTACCTAAATGACCTCGGCAGCCTTCTGCAAATATAGTGTATTTTGCACGAAGCTCCATGCCTGGCATGTAACCGTCTTTTTCATTACCGTCTTTGTCGACTCCCATATCGCCAGTAATAATGCCTTTTACTGCTTTATCTTCAATTATTAAAGAGTGAGCACTAAATCCTGGGAATATCTCTACGCCTAAGTTTTCAGCTTGCTCTGCAAGCCATCGACATACATTACCCATAGACACAATGTAGTTACCATCATTATGGAATGTTTTAGGCGTAGCAAAGTGGGGGATTGGTGTCGCTTTTTGCTCGTTATTAAACCAATAAATTTCATCATTAGTTACTTTGGTTGTAACCGGTGCGCCAAGCTCTTGCCAATTAGGTAGTAGTTCATCCAAAGCTCTGGTTTCAAAAACAGCACCAGAGAGTACATGTGCACCTACTTCAGAACCTTTTTCGACTACGCAAATCATGCACTCTTGTTGTTTTTCTTGTGCTAATTGCGCGAGTTTAATTGCACTTGAAAGCCCAGCAGGGCCTGCACCAACAATTACTACATCAAATTCCATGGTTTCACGTTCGACCATAATAACCTCTTTATCTATGACGGACTTATTTGAATGTTTACTACGCATTTAAATAAGGTGTACAGCCTATTTATAACCTTGCAAATTAAACGTTACAGACTGTGAATAGTTAAAGGTTATTTTAGGTTGACGTTTACGTCAACAGGAAGTAGTCTAATTTCATAAAATAAATAGGTTGACGTGCACGTTACCTTGTAGGTTTAAATAATTATGGAGTTCCTATGAAAGTTCTCGTACCAATAAAAAGAGTGATTGATTACAACGTAAAAGCACGCGTTAAAAGTGATAACAGCGACGTTGATTTAACCAACGTTAAAATGGCAATGAACCCGTTTTGTGAGATTGCTATAGAAGAAGCAATTCGCCTTAAAGAAGCCGGTACCGCCACTGAAGTGGTTGCCGTAACTATTGGTCCAAAAGCATCACAAGAACAATTACGCACAGCATTAGCATTGGGCGCTGACAAAGCCATTCACATCGAAACCGATGAAAAGCTCGAGTCACTTCATATTGCAAAACTACTCGCTAAAATTGTAGAGCAAGAAACGCCTGAACTTGTCATTTTAGGTAAACAGTCAATCGATTCAGATAATAACCAGACAGGTCAAATGCTAGCGGCTTTAACTAAACGTGGCCAAGGTACATTTGCATCCAAGGTTGTTATTGAAAATGGCAAAGTAAACGTGACCCGCGAAGTTGATGGGGGCCTGCAAACGGTAGCACTTAATTTACCGGCGGTTGTTACAACTGATTTACGCTTAAACGAGCCTCGTTACGCATCACTGCCAAATATTATGAAAGCCAAACGTAAGCCGCTTGAAGTAATAGCAGCTGATTCGCTTGGTGTTGATTTAACACCGCGTATTCAATTAATAAGTGTAGAAGAGCCAGCTAAACGTACCGCAGGAATTATTGTTGAAGACGTTGCACAGCTTGTAGAAAAATTAAAAACAGAGGCAAAGGTGATTTAAATGAAAACACTCGTAATTGCAGAGCACGACAACGGTGCCTTAAAACCAGAAACCTCAAAAACTATTAACGCTGCAGTAAAAATGGGTTTTCCTGTTGATGTACTTATTGCAGGGAATAGCCTAAGCGCAATGAGCTCACAAGTGGCCAGCATTGATGGCGTAGCTAATGTTTTAGTTGCCGATAATAGCGTTTATGAACATCAGTTAGCTGAGAGCATGACCGATTTAGTTTTATCGCTTAGCGACACCTACAGCCACATTGTTGCAAGTGCAACGACAACAGGCAAAAACTTTATGCCACGAATTGCTGCGTTATTAGATGTTGCGCAAATTTCTGAAATTATCGCAGTAGTGGACGCAGATACATTTAAACGTCCAATTTATGCAGGTAATGCAATCGCCACGGTTAAATCACTCGACAGTAAAAAAGTAATTACCGTACGTGCCAGTAGCTTTGATTTACAAGGTGAGCAATCAGCTGCTGCTATAACAAGCATTGATACAGTGTCTGATTCGCAATTAAGTAGCTTTGTAAGTGTTGAACAAACCGAGTCTGAACGCCCTGAACTTACGGCTGCCACTGTCGTTATATCGGGTGGTCGCGGTATGCAAAACGGTGAAAACTTTGCACTACTTAATGGTATTGCCGATAAACTCGGTGCTGCGATTGGTGCGTCGCGCGCAGCGGTTGATGCAGGCTTTGTACCTAACGACATGCAAGTTGGGCAAACAGGTAAAATTGTAGCACCTAATTTATACATTGCAGTAGGTATTAGCGGTGCTATTCAGCATTTAGCCGGTATGAAAGACTCAAAAGTAATCGTCGCGATTAATAAAGACCCTGACGCACCTATTTTTCAAGTTGCAGATTACGGTTTAGTGGCTGATTTGTTTGAAGTACTGCCACAGTTAGAGAGTGCTTTATAGCGCTTAATTAAGCAAAATTTATTCTGGTTGAAAGCCGTGGTGCTCTTTGAGTGCTGCGGCTTTTTTATTCGGTAAATTAAAGACACAAAAAAACCAGCCTATTGGCTGGTTTTTAGTATTTATATACATCTTACTAAATATTAGTAAGTTGCGCTGCCTTTAGTACGAGGGAAGGCAATAACGTCACGTACGTTGCCCATACCTGTTACATAAGCAACTAAGCGTTCAAAGCCTAAACCAAAGCCTGAGTGCGGCACGCTACCGTATTTACGTAAATCGCGGTACCAGCTGTAATCTTCTTTGTTTAAGCCCATTTCTTCTAAGCGTGCATCAAGTACATCAAGACGTTCTTCACGTTGTGAACCACCAATGATCTCACCAATACCAGGTGCTACAACATCCATTGCGGCAACGGTTTTACCGTCTTCGTTTTGACGCATGTAGAATGCTTTAATGTCACGAGGGTAGTTTTTAATAACTACCGGTGCTTTAAAGTGCTCTTCAGCTAAGTAACGCTCGTGCTCAGACTGTAAATCTACGCCCCATTCAACAGCGTACTCAAACTTTTTGCCACAGTTTTTAAGGATTTCTACAGCGTCTGTGTAGTCAACTTGTGCAAAGTCTTTGTCTACAAATTCTTCTAAACGCGTAATTGCGGTTTTTTCTACACGTTGTGCAAAAAATTCCATGTCATCACGGCGCTCTTCAAGTACGGCTTTAAACACATACTTGAGCATGTTTTCAGCAAGTTTTGCTATATCTTCTAAATCAGCAAACGCTACTTCAGGCTCTACCATCCAAAATTCTGCAAGGTGGCGAGATGTATTTGAATTTTCTGCGCGGAAAGTAGGGCCAAATGTATAAATTTTTGACATTGCAGACGCGTAAGTTTCGCCATTTAACTGACCAGATACAGTAAGGAATGCTTCTTTACCGAAGAAATCTTCGCTGTAATCAACTTCGCCTTTGTCTGTAAGTGGTAAGTTTTGCATATCAAGCGTTGATACACGGAACATTTCGCCAGCGCCTTCACAGTCACTTGCCGTAATGATTGGCGTGCTGATCCAGTAAAAGCCTTGCTCGTGGTAAAAACGGTGAATAGCTTGTGCTAAACAGTTACGTACACGAGTTACCGCGCCAATCATATTTGTACGAGGGCGAAGGTGAGCGTGCTCACGTAAGTACTCAATGCTGTGGCGCTTTGCCGACATTGGGTATGAATCTGGGTTTTCTACCCAACCTAATACAGTCACTGAGTTAGCTTGAATTTCGTAAGATTGACCTTGGCCAGCAGATTGAACTAAAACACCAGTAACCGACACAGAACAACCGGCTGTTAAGCTAGTAACTTCATCATAATTATTCAGTGAATTAGGAACTACCGCTTGAATAGGATCAAAACACGAACCGTCATGAACGGCTAAAAATGAAATTCCTGCTTTTGAATCGCGGCGAGTACGGATCCAGCCTTTAATTGTTACTTGGCTGTCTACCGCAACATTGCCTTTTAATAGCTCTGAAATCGCTAAATGGCTCATCTTCACTCCAATGATATAAGTTGCCTAACTATTTTATTTTAACTGTGCGCAACACTCGGGCATAAATTGCACATAAACGGCGCTGCACTTGAACCCTGTATCTTACCTAGTAAAGTTAAATAAAAAAACTATTGTGGGCAACTCTTTAAAAGTTTTTATGCATGCGGTTTATTTTTAAACAGTTTTTAGAGTTTAATTGCCACTATTATGATTTGTTGCTCTGAAATTTAATGATTTTGTGGCATCATTAACATCCAAACTAAATTAATATTTATTCACCCTTAAAAAATCGATGCTATGAAACAAGTTTTTATTTTACGAGGACTACCAGGAAGTGGTAAGTCTTACTACGCGCAAAGCCTTGCTGACGAATTAGGTGGAGCCGACGAAAGTCAGTATCTAATTTGCTCAACTGATGATTACTTTAATAATGAGCAGGGCGAATATCATTTTGATAAATTTAAGTTACCACAATTTCATAATTTAAATTTGGCGCGCTTTATAAATGCACTTGCTCAAGGCATTCCATTGGTGATTGTAGATAACACCAATATTAAAAAGTGGGAATTTATAGCTTACTCTCAAGCTGCCGTTGCTTTAGGTTATCAAGTAAAAGAAGTGATAGTGGGTGAAGTAAAAGACAAAGCTATGCAGCACCTATACGCTAAACGAAACTCACATAATGTGCCGCTAAAAACTATAAGTAAAATGGCCTACATGTTTGAGTGGTAATCACTTAGAGATTAGATAAGGCTTTTATATCGCATTGTGTAATGGCATCTAAATGAGCAGTGATTTTTTCATTGCTCCAATCCCACCAAGCTATATCTAGCAGCGTATTAATTGTTTTATCGTCAAATCTGGTTTTTATCACTTTAGCGGGATTTCCACCTACAACGCTATAAGCAGGTACATCGGAGGTAACAACTGATTTACTGGCAATAATAGCGCCGCTGCCAATTTTTACCCCGGGCATAATTGTAGCGTTATAACCAATCCAAACATCATGACCAATTTCTGTATTGCCTTTAAAGGGTAAATCATTTGATTTTGGTACAAATTTTTCCCAGCCATTACCAAATATAAAAAATGGATAAGTAGAAAATCTAGAAGTTTGATGGTTAGCGCCATTCATTATAAAGGTAACGTCTTTAGCTATCGCACAAAACTTACCTATGATCAGACGATCCCCAATAAAATCGAAATGGTAAAGCACATTTTTTTCAAAATTCTCAGGGCCATCAGGATCGTCATAATATGTATAATCGCCTACTTCAATATTGATAGAAGTAATATAGTTTTTTAAAAAACCTACTTGAGGAAAACCTTCCATTGGTGAAGGATTATTGGGGTTTGGTCCGTTCATGGGGTTTCCTCTTAATTTTGAGTTAGGTATAGATATTAATCTATAGATTTATAAACCGCTAATGGGTGCGAGGTACTTAGTGATACATGCACTTCGTCGCCTGGGTTTACCACAACTTCATGGCTTACTCGGCTAGTTACAACCGTAGAGCACGCAAGTTTTACAGCGCACAAGCGGCTGCCACCTTCAAAGCGTACCCAAATTACTTCGCCGTTATTGCCAACACTGCTTTGTACAAGTAACACATCGTCTGGTCGAAGTAGTACATCAACGTCGCCACTTTCACAGTCAACGCCATGAGCGGGCGCATTACCAATTGAGGTAGTGGCTTGTCCTTGGCTAAATTGGCCGCTAATAAAGCTGGCTTCACCTAAAAAGCGTGCCACAAAGCGATTATTTGGCGTGCTAAAGCAGCGCTCTGGCGTGTCAATTTGCTGAATTTTGCCGCCTTTTAGCACACCAACACGATCGCCAACTGAGAGTGCTTCTTCTTGGTCGTGTGTTACCCAAATCGCCGGTACGCCAGCGGCTTTAAGTGCGTTTCTAATATCCCAACGAAGCATGTCTTTAAGAGCGGCATCTAAGTTTGAAAGCGGCTCATCAAGTAATACAAAGTCAGGTTGGTGGGCAAGGGTACGCGCAAGTGCAACGCGCTGCTTTTGGCCGCCAGAAAGCGTTGCTGGTTTTTTATCTCTAAAATCGCTCAGTCCAAGTAGGTTTATCCAATACTCAGCAGGGGCTGTATCTTTTAATCTAAAGCAAATGTTTTGCTGTACGGTTAAGTGCGGAAATAATGCAAAATCTTGAAACACCATACCTACACTGCGTTTTTCAGGAGGTATGGTTGATTTAGGTGTAGCACGCCATTTACCCGTGTTTATTTCGCCTTCGCTAATAGGTATAAGGCCCGCAAGGGCTTGTAAAATTGTACTTTTACCACAACCTGTTGGCCCTACAAGCATAAGGATTTCGTTTTCACCCAGGGATAAATTTAAATCGCTTACTACGCGGTTACTGCCATAATCTATAGACAACTGACTTACAGATAGCATTGTTTTTTAAATCCTTAATGTTCAAACTGGTTGCGTTTTTCGCCAGACATCATAATAGCTAACCCGCAGGCAGATATCACTACTAACAATAATCCAGGAATAGCAGCGCGACCAAAGTAGCCCGCTTCGTATACACGCCATAAATAGGTAGAGAGTGTTTCAAACCCTGTTGGGCCAAGGAGTAGCGTGGCTTCTAGTTCGCGCATTGACTCTAAAAACACCAATGCTGCACCGGCAATAATACCGCGCATTGTTAAAGGCAATGTTATGCGAGTAAATACTTCACGTGGGCTTGCCCCTAATACGCGCGCAGACTTTACTAAGCTTGGATCTAAGTGTTCGGTGCTTGTTCTAACAGAGCCCACAGCAAGTGGTAAAAATCGCAGCATATAAGCAATAATAAGTAATCCCAGTGTTTGATATAGAAACGGTAACTGCAAACCACCGTAAACAAGCGCTGTGCCCATTACTATGCCCGGAATACCAAAACCAAAGTAAGTAACACGCTCCATTATACGACCCGCTTTTCCACTCAGTGCGGCATGTGCAACGGGGATCGCAACGATAACAGCTACAATTGCCGCAATACCCGATGCATACGTAGAGTTCCACGCAATATTAAAATCAAATGAGCTAAAACCATCACGAGCTAACCAAAGCGAAAATATAGCCAAAGGTAAGCCAATAGCGAGTAGCAAAACAGGTGCAAATGTAACAAACATTGCACTTAACTGTAATTTGTTTGGAAATAAAATTAACGGGCGACCATTGCGCTCAGGCGCTGTTTTTATTTGTGATTCAACTAAAAGTAAAAAACCGACAATAACCATCAGCTGAAGTGAAAGCATTGCAGCGCGTCCTAACGCAAAGGCGTTGTATTCAACGTAAATTACGCGGGTAAAGGTATCTAGGCGCATCATTGCGGGCGTGCCAAAGTCTGATAACGTATAAAGCGCGACTAACAAAGAGCCTGCTGCAATACCGTTAACTACGCGCGGTAATATTACTTTAAATATACTTTGCGTCATCGACATGCCCAGCGTTCGTGCGGCATTAACCATGCTTGCGTCAAGGCTCAGTAGGGATGAGCGAGTTGTCATCATTACAAACGGGAAGGTATAAAGTGTCATTACAATGGCGGCACCTGTTAGGCCATACATTGATGGTGTTTCTATTCCTGTTAAGGTGTTTATTTCGCCACCGGGGCCAAAAGCAGCATAAAGTGTAAATGCGCCAATATAACTGGGAATTGCCAGTGGGGCTGCAAATACAACCAGCCAGAGCTTTTTAAATGGTAAATGCACATACGCGCTAATAAACGCCAGTGGCACACCAATTAAAATAGATCCGAGTACCGTTAAACCCATTAACGATAACGTGTTACCTAAAATTTGCAGGTTGTGGGTGTCAAACACTGAGCTTGCATCGCTTGCAAGCACAATTAATACATAAACAGGGGTAAGCGCAACAAGCGCTGCAAGCAGCGCCATTGGATAAGAGGCAGGTATTTTCATTACAATACGCCGCTGCTTCGCATCAAATCTATAGTAGGGCGTAAATCAGCTAGCTGTGTTAAATCTACTTTAGGTGGAGAAATATTAGCAAGTGACGGTAAACCCTCAGGTTGGGTAATACCATTTACTAACGGAATTTCGTACGCTTCACTGGCTAAGTAACCTTGTACTTCTTTACTTAGTAAGTAACGCATAAAGTTAGTTGCAAGCGGATCGTCGTTAAGCGCTAATACACCCGATGCATTAACTAAACAGCCCGCATCATTTTGTGTAAATGCTAAATCTAGCTTGGCATCAGGTTTACCTGATTTTAAACGCAAAGTGTAATAGTGATTAGCAAAACCAATATCAACTTCACCGCGTTCAACGCCCATAACAACACCTAGCTCGCCGGCGTATGTTTTAGCACGTTTTTGAATCTTTTTAAGCCACTTAGCGGTTTTGTCATCGCCTTCTAAGATTCGCATTGCGGTTACAAACGATTGAAAAGAAGCGTAGGCGGGTGCCCAGCCAATACTTAAATCGCTGTCGGCAATTTCCATAATACTTGTTGGAATTTGATCTTTAGTCAAACGCGACGTGTTATATGGCAATGTACGAATACGGCCAGTTACAGGTGCCCACTCTTTATATCTAAATTGTGGTTGTAACTGAGCAGATAAATCACCTGGGATAGGTTGTGCAAGGCCAGCATCGGTTACTAAACCAATTGCGCCTGAATCAACTGCCCAAAATAAATCAGCGCGGCGAACGCCAGCTTTAGCTTCTGCAACAATGGTATTTGCTAAAGCAGCAGTAGGACCTCGGCGTATACCGAGTTTAAAGTCTGGATTTTTTTTCTGGATTGCTTGTAATACGTTTTCATACAAACCACCTTCGCCTCGGCCTAAATAAAGCGTTAACTCGCCTTTAAGCTTTGGTAAATCGTCAACAGAAACAGGGTTTGCTATATCAGCGGCTAGCGCACGAGAAAGAGGCAGTGGCAATGAGCCAACCACCCCTAACGCGGCTAGGCCTTGAATAAAGGTCCTACGCTTCACTTAAAATACATCCTTACGTGCTTTTTCGGCTTTTTCTATTAAAACCTTAGCGCGGTCTAATTTTGTTTGCATATCACTGATCACATCGCGTACTTCGTCTACGCTTTTGCTGTTTGTAATGGCTTGTGGCAGTGTTACGTTAAAGTCTTTTTCCAGCACTTCAACTAGTTTTGCATCTTGTTCAATAAGAGTTCCTTCAACGCCTTCAAACAGGTGCAGATAAGTATCGTGAACAATTTCAGTTGCTTCGTCTCGTAAACGCTCAGCAAATTTAGCTACTACACGGTCTAATTTGTGCTTAATTTCATCAATTGTGGCACTTTGTGTCATTTGAGTTGTAGCGGTTGCTTTTACTGTGTCTAACAAGCCTTTTTGCTGGAATTTTGCAGCAAGCTTAACAGCCCCAAGGCCTTGCCACAAGGCTATGTTCATCGCTTTTTGCTGTTTACGAACTTCCTCAGCAGGCTCTTTATTATCAATGGCCATTTTTACGCCATAAAGACCCTGCCAAATAGAAGCGTATACCGGTACGAAGTTAGTTTCTATTGCGCTGTGAAACTTAACTGATTCCCAATATTCAATTAAATCATCAGTTTTTACAGATTTTGCGCCTTTAGTATCGTAGTCGCTTACCATGGTATCAACTTTGCCTACCATCCATTCTACTTCTTCTGCGTAACTTTTAAGGTTAGCTTGAAGATGATTAACATGCTCGCCAATAGGGCCGTTAGCTAATACTGGTTGAGCCATAAACGCCGAGGCTAGTAAAAGGCTTGCACCTAAAGTTTTGGCTGGTTTAAATAGTAATTTCATAGCAAAGAAGTCCAAAAGGTAATTGTAAATGATAGCCATTATCATATCCATAATGATTGCCAAAATCAATATATCTATATTTACTCGTAAAATCCCATTTTTCTCTTTGATTTAAATAACTTAATGTCATGTAAGAAAGCTTACTTTGTAGCGATTATAAATGTTACTACTAAGCAGGTTTATTTTTTCGCAGGTTGGCGAGAATTTTAAGCTGCTTTTGTGAGCAACTTAAAACGCATGATTTTATTTAGTTAAGTTTACGTTTTTTACTAATCTTATTTTTTCACCATCTACATCTAAATATGCTGTAATATTTGCACGAGTGAGCTCACTGTTATTAGCTAATTCAAAGTGATAGGTTCTGCTCTCATAAGGTTCTATTTTCACCTTTTGTTTGAGTTCTTTTATTACTAAAGGTTTTAAATCAGAAATAGCAGAAAGAGTGAGCGTACCATCAGTTTTACCTGAATATGGTCCTGTAAGCGTTACGCTGAAAACACCTATGTTTTTATTGTTTTTGGTGTACTTATATTTCATTCCAACACCATTAAAGGGCATTAGAGATTCACGAAAATGTGATTGATAGCTAAGTGACTGCCATTGTAGTTTTTGGTCAACCTTTAAACTTTTAGCGCCTTGGACTTTCGTTAAATCGAGATTATGAGTGCCGGGTTTTAGCGCATTACTTATTTTTTGTTTTGCAATAACATTCCCTTTAGTATCTAAAAATTGAATGTTAGCTGAAATCTTTAGTTCAAAATCTGTGGGGTTGTAAACTCTTAAAAAAGCATCACTTTTATTAAAGTATATACTTGAATCAATACCAGAAAGCGCTCTAAAACCAATATCACCTAATCGCTTCATGTAATCGTTAAGCTTTAAGTTTAACTCAGAGTTAATAGTTGTATGGTGTTTTTTATCTGTTAGCTTTGCCATTAACTTACTTAATTCAAGCTCACAATTTGTTAGTTTAAAGACATGAATTTGGCACGTTCTGAATAAGCGGCTTAGTAAATTATAATTTTTAAACACCCAGGGATTAGGTATTTGGGCAACAGATGGCTGTGTATTACTAAATGAGTTAGCAGGATATAAATAAGGGGTAAGTAAATGGTTGTTGTTTCTACTTAGTAAGCTGATTTTTTTGGTGTTTAATGTTGTTAGTATATCACGAGCGATAGGCAGAATAATTTGCTGCTCTATTAATTTATTATTTAGTGCAGTTAAGGTGATTTTTATATGTGCCTCCTCTAAAGAAAGCAGGATGGCAATAGATTTATTTTTAATTAAGGCCTCCCTAATTTCAGGTGTTAAGCCTAGCTGTAATGAACTAAATTTATTTATATTTTGCCCATTTACATGCAAGCGTTCACCATCAACGATTATAAATTCCAACAACTGATCATCATTTATTTGTTCTTTCCCAATAAAACGCTGCCTATATAGTTGATTATGTTTGCTACGTTTTGCTTGTAAAGCAACACCGACTTCGCTTCGGCGTATCTGTGATTGTTCAAAACCGATTAAAACAGCCACTTGGTTTTTGTTAGAAATATTTATAATCTGATTCGATAATGGCCCAGGAAAATCCATGACAGGGTGGGTCTGTTTTCTCGGTGGGTTAATATCTAAACGAGATAAATCAGTTGAGTCTGTATTTCGTAACCAATAAGAAGCCCCATCTTGCTCCCATGGTCCTGACACTATATGAAAACTTGGCTTAATATTTTGTACAAAATCAGCGAAGCCTTGTTCAATTGCTTGCCAATCTTTAAAAGTGTGTTTAAGTAATGAGTTAGCCGTTGAAAGGGTTGACTCACTATGCGGGTTAGCTAGCCTAAGCTGCTTTAAAAAGTAAGCAAAAAATTGTGCTCGCTCTGGTGAACTTAAAAGATAATGAATGATAAAAAAATTAAGACCGCGTTTAAGTGCAGGATCATCGTTAATTTGTTCAATAGTGGGTTTGTTCTCGCTGTAATACTGTTTTAAGCCCATCTCTATATAGTTCATTGGGGCACGATCAAATACCATTACTGTTAGTTGTTTCAGATTTGGATCATAAACATGATGAGCAACTGAATCAGCTAGACCTTCTGTTATCCAATTGGGTGCCCAAGTAGAATGGCCATTTAATGCCATATGAAATGCATGCATTGTTTCGTGGATCACGATGTAGCGCTGATGATGTTCTCTATGACTAGGGAAGTTGTAACCTGCGCGATTATAATACATGGTTTCACCACCAGCTGTTTTATGAACGCCACGTAAAAAACCATCATCAAGCATAGCTTCACGGACTCTTGAACGACTACTACCATAAACCACAGCAATCCGTTGGCGTTCAATATTAGGTGGCTCCATCCCAAACAACGCAACATAGTGTGGATAAGACATCTCTAATAACTCTAAATATAGCCTTACTTTTTCTTCAGGTAGGTCACTTTTAAGTGCAAAGTGCTTGCTTATCCACCAATTATAACCTCGGCTATTAGCAATTTTACTCTCACTATAAGTGTAGGGAACTTCTTTACCCAAAAACTTAATATCTATGTCCTTTAGTGTACTTGTGTAACCGTTCACTGCTATATCAGCTTTTAATGGTGCTGGTGTTATTGGTTTAATAGGATTTTTAATATAAGTCGCTGCTTGTGGTTGGCAAGCTACAGTTAAAAATACGAGTAGTAGAAGGATTATACTTTTTATCATTATCGTCACCTTGTATTTATGTATATTGTATACAATAAATGGTATGGTGTTTGGGTTTAAAAGTAAACTAATAATAACGTTTACATACTTAACTTACCCTTTAAAATATGAGTTAAAAACATGCAGAGTTTTAGGTTCATACAGCGATTATTTACTTGTAAAGCAGAGGGTGACGAGGGCTTAGTTGACACAAACCGCAGAGAACTTTAACTTAATTAGTACACGCATAAAGTGGCATAATAACAGCACAGTTTGAGCAACTGTGCTGTTTAATATTATATTATATAGCCGAATTTATTTTTTGTTTATCTGGCTTACTCAGCCAAGCCAAATGGATTATCAATACTGTGTGCGGGTTCTGTAAACCATTTAGGTCCTGATTCAGTCATATAAAAGTGATCTTCTAATCGCACGCCAAATTCATCAGGTACAACTAGCATTGGTTCGTTACTAAAACACATACCTTTAGTAAGAGGGGTTTTATCACCGCCTACTAAATATGGCCATTCATGAATGTCTAAGCCAATGCCGTGGCCAGTGCGATGCGGGCAGCCAGGAGTTTGGTATTCAGGACCCAACCCTTGTGCTGTTAAATAATTACGAGCTCCAGCATCTACGGCTTCACATGTTTGGCCTATTTTTGCTTCATTAAATGCAGCAATTTGTGCCGCTTTTTCATAGTTCCAAAATTGGCGCTGGCGATCGCTCGCTTCACCAAATACGTAGGTGCGGGTGATATCTGATAAGTAATCATGCACTTTACAACCAGTATCAATTAATACCATGTCACCTTTTTTTAATATTTGCGCGTCTTTTACACCATGGGGGAAAGAAGTTGCAACACCAAATAATACAATGCAAAAGTAATTGCCTGGTGCGCCTACTTTTTGGTGTGCTTGCTTTATAAACGCTTCTACTTCAGTGGTACTGATGCCTTCATGTAGCATACTGGCAGTTGCTTTATGTACCGCCAGCGTCATATCCATAGTACATTGCATTAATGCAAGTTCATTGGCTGATTTATGCATGCGACAATGTGCAGTAACAGGCTGTGCATTAACTAACTTTAAGCCATTTTGGGCTTTATTAATGCCATCAAAAATAAAGAACTGTGCGCTTTCGTCAATACCAACTGTGCCATTAGCAGCAATACCCATTTCAGATAATATATTGACAAATAATGCGTATGGACTTTCATGCTCTTGCCAACCGTGAATTGGACCATCAATCACTTTAAAGCCATTTAATGAACCAATTTCAAAATACGGAGCAATATATTGCACACTACCATTAGCAGGTAAAATTGCTCCCACCAGACGCTCACTTGCATACCAACGCATTCCCGTAAAGTAAGTAAGGTTTGTGCCTGCATTTAAATATATGGCATCAATACCATTGGCCTGCATGTATTGCTGAGCTTTTTTAATTCGTTCTAGGTGCTCTTGTGGTTGAATCGGGGTTAAATCTTCAGTCACATCATTCAAACTAGCAAGTGCTTGTTCTTTGGTTTGAATGCCAATACCTTTGGTTGTCATTATACTCTCCTAGTTAATGTGCTTATTGCGCAAATGGTATGTGTGAATTACTTGCCGCTTGGGTGTTAAATCGGCATATACTATAAGGTGTTAGATCAATCTCTGCGTCTTGTCTTAAACATAAACTAGTGATTAATTCTCCTGTGACGGCACCTTGTGTTAAACCGAGATGCTGGTGGCCAAAGGCAAAAAATAAATTAGGGTGGTAAGGTGCTTCACTTATTACGGGTAATGAGTCTGGCAAAGATGGTCTACAACCCATCCATATGCTACTCGGTTCTGATGGAATAGAAGAATTACTTAGCATTGCTTTTGCGTGCGGTACTAATGCAAAAGCACGTTTTTCGTTCATTTCTCGCTCAGTGCCAGCAAATTCAACAGTGCCTGCAATACGGAGTCCTTGGATCATAGGGGTCATAATAAAATTTCGTTCTGCAGACGCAACAGGCCTAGATAAGCCATAATTACTTGCTAGCATGCAGTGGTAACCACGTTCAGTATCTAATGGCACCTTATAACCTAAAGGCTCTATTAGCGATTTACTCCATGCTCCTGCTGCAACAACAACTTTATCAACGAAAAATGTTTGTTGATTATTACTGAGTATATACCCGCCGTCAGACTGCTTAATTTTAGATATTTTTTGTTGGCAAAACTTCCCCCCTAGTGCACTAAATTGTTCAGCTAAATTAATGCAAAAAAAATAAGGATCTACGCTGTGGGCTACATCTTTAAATAATAAAGCATGTGTTATTACTGCCGATAGGGTTGGCTCTAATAATTTAACCTCTTCAGCGCTGAGTAGTTCAACAGGAATACCTTGAGCTATAAAGCTATTATAAATTTTTTTTATATGTGTGAGCGATGTTGTTTCAAAAGTTAACAAACTTCCTTTTTTTGTGAGTAAGTGGGCTAAATTAAACTCATTGAGCAAGTGCTCGTATGCAGTAATAGCTCTGTTATTTAATGCTTTAAGCGCTTCTATATTTGCACTGTAGGTTTTACTTCTCATATTTTTTGTAAACAGCCAAAACCATGGCAGCGCTTTAAAAATATAGCGCCAATCTATGCGTAGTGGACCCAATGGGTTGAATAACATACCCGGTAACTTTTTCAATAATGATGGGTGTGCAAGTGGAAAGATTTGTTCGGTAGCAAAATGCCCCGCATTACCTTTTGAACAGCCTTGAGCCAATCCATTTTCGTCATACAAAGTGACGGAAAAGCCAGCTCGTTGTAGGTTAAGTGCACAACAAATGCCAATAATTCCAGCACCAACCACAGCTATTTGTTGTTTTTTTTGCTCTGCCAAAATGTGTTACTCCACTTAATACTATTTGCGTTGTTAGCCTGTAATAAACGGGCTGTGTTGTTTTGTGTACCATTAATAATCAACGCTGTAACAACTTTAATTATTAATTATTAATTATTAGTTATTTACTTACAGTGCCTTAGCATAACTTTCTTTTTTGGTTTAGAACCATGCACCTATAAATTTGTAAAATGCCACATTGGCATATTGATTATTGATTATTGATTATTGTATACAATATACCTATCATATCAAGTCTAAACATAAATTAGGTAATAAAAATGGCAGTAAATTGGCAAGGAGTCTATTCAGTAATAACGACTCAGTTCAATGCAAATAACGCCGTTAATTTTGCATCAACAGTAAATGATGAACTAAATAACGAAGGCGTTCACGGTATTATTGAACTGGTTACGGCAGACAACAAAGTAGCTGTCATCTCGCTTTACAATGAAGCGTCGGCAAGCCACTTTGATTTAACAAAATTTAATTTGGAATAAGTTATGCTCAAAGGGACCTTTTTTTGTATTGACGGCCATACCTGTGGTAACCCAGTAAGGCTAATAACCAGTGGTCACCCGCAATTAAGCGGGTTGAGCATGAGTGAGAAGCGCCAGGATTTTTTGCAAAATCACGATTGGATACGCCAAGCGCTCATGTTTGAGCCTAGGGGTCACGATATGATGTCGGGCGGGTTTTTATATCCACCCACCACGGAAGATGGTGATGCAGCTATATTATTCGTGGAAACATCAGGATGTTTACCTATGTGTGGTCACGGTACGATGGGTATTGTTACCTTCGCTTTGGAGCATGGCTTATTACATGCAAAAGTGCCAGGTACTTTGCTGTTAGACACACCAGCTGGGCGTATTCATATTAACTATGAAATGACTGATGGCAAAGTACAGTGGGTAAAAATTTATAATGTACCCGCATATTTAGCACACCGCTCGATAGTTATTGAGATACCTGAGCTAGGTGAGCTTAAAGTAGATATTGCCTATGGAGGTAATTTCTACATTATTGTTGAGCCGCAGACGAATTATAAAGGCATTGAACATTTAACTGCAGGGCAAATTTTAAAGTACAGCCCTAGAGTCCGAGAAGCAATAAACGCGAAAGTTCAATGTACGCACCCGCTAGATAAAACCGTTCAAGGTGCTAGCCATGTTTTATGGACAGGCACACCTAAAAATCCCAATTCGGATGCAGCAAATGCTGTTTTTTATGGCGACAAAGCTATTGACCGTTCGCCATGTGGAACAGGTACCAGCGCACGTATGGCACAGCTTTTTGCCAAAGGACAGTTGGCTCAAGGGCAGAATTTTATTCACGAAAGTTATATTGGGAGCCAGTTTATTGGTTGTATTGAGCAAGTAACAGAAATAGCAGGCATACCAGCCATATTACCAAGTATACAAGGCTGGTCTAGAGTGACGGGCACAAGCGCGATCACCGTGGATGACGATGACCCATATGCATTTGGGTTTCAAGTAATTTAATGAGGAGCAAAGCATGACATTAACAGGACAAAGTTTAGTAGCAGGGCAGTGGATCGGTGATTCAGCGAATGGTGAATTTCACGCATTTTCCCCTGCGCGCAATGAAGCATTACCAACGCGCTTTTTTAATCTTAGTACGGCTGAATTAAACGGTGCGATAGAGGCCGCACAATCGGCGTTTTATCAGTACCGTAAAACCAGTTTCGCGCAACGTGCAGATTTTTTAACGTGCATCGCAGAGCAAATTTTAGTACTTGGCGATGAGCTAATTGAACAAACACAGCAAGAAACTAACCTACCACTTGCGCGTTTACAGGGGGAGCGCATGCGCACCGTAAATCAACTTAAAGCATTTGCTAGTGCATTACGTGAAAACCCTGAGTCACCTCTGGGTTTGAAAGTAGTGGATGAAGCAGATGTCACAAGAGCACCTTTGCCAAAGCCACATACTGAGCTTAACTATTTACCGTTAGGGCCCGTTGCTGTATTTGGAGCATCTAATTTTCCTTATGCCTTTTCAACACTGGGTGGAGATACTGCAGCAGCGCTTGCTGCAGGTTGCCCAGTGATTGTAAAAAATCACACAGCGCACCCTGGTACGGGTGAGTTAATGGCACGAGCGGCGCTTGCAGCCATTAAAGAATGTGCGATGCCTTTAGGGGTGTTTGCTATGGTGCAAAGCAAGGCGTATGACATATCGCATCAATTAGTTGCTGCTCCGGGAATTAAAGCGGTTGGCTTTACCGGATCATTTAATGTGGCCAGTAAACTGCAAGAAACGATTGCCAAGCGTGAAGAACCCATCCCATTTTATGGCGAGCTGGGAAGTATTAATCCACAAGTTATTTTACCTAATAAAGCCATAGAACAGAGTAAAGAGATGGCACAGTCACTTTGCCAGTCAATGCTGATGGGCAACGGGCAATTTTGTACCAGTCCTGGGCTTTGGTTAGTGCCAACGGGGTGTGATGAACTTGAAGCACACATTACTGCGTGTATTAATGATGCGCCATCAGACACCTTGCTCACCCCTGGAATTGTTAAAACGTTTAAACAACAAGTCGAAGAGCGCAGCCAATTTGCTCAACTAAGCGTGTTGGGCAAAGGTAAGCTTGAGCAAGCGTTTCATGCTAATGCGCATGTCTTCGCGTGTAATGCCGATGATTATTTAACAACCCCAACTTTGCATGAAGAAGTGTTTGGCCCTGCGGCATTAGTTGTGCGCTACGACAGTGAGCAACAGCTCATGATATTGATAAATAAACTCCAAGGTCAGCTTACTGCCAGTGTTCATGGTACTGAGGCTGATTTAAATAAAGCTGATAGTGTTATTGAAGCACTGCAATATAAAGTAGGCCGTTTGATTAAAAATCAAATGCCAACAGGTGTAGAAGTGTGTGGTTCAATGAACCATGGTGGACCATTCCCAAGCTCAACGGATGTGCGCAGCACTTCTGTTGGTACAAATGCAATGTTGCGATTTATGCGACCAATTTGTTATCAAGCATAAGATTATTGGGCGGGATATACAAATTGTATATTCCCGCTTTTACTTATTTTTAAGGACGCTTAGGCAGATTCTAACTTGGCATATAAGTGAACTTGGGTATAATGTATGCTAAATGCAATATAAAAGGATCACCATGGCTATCGAGCACAAAACCCGCACCCAACTAGTCGCAGAAGCAATTCGTGAAAAAATATTAACCGGTGAGATAAAAGCTGGTGATCCGCTGCGTCAAGCTGCACTTGCTGCTGAACTTAATGTGAGTCGAATACCTGTTCGTGAGGCACTACTTCAGCTTGAAGCTGAAGGGCTTGTTAATTTTGAAGCGCATAAAGGAGCCACGGCCACAGAGCTTTCAGCATCACAAATTGATGAAATTTTTGATTTGAGGGCATTACTTGAAGCTGAGCTGCTAAGTCACTCAATAGAGGGATTAACAGATCAAGATTTAACCGATGCCGAGCTTATCTTAACTGAGCTTGAAAGCGCCATGGAAGCAGGTGATACTCACTTGGCAACGGGCGATTTAAACAGCCGTTTTCATGGTAAGTTGTATTCACGCGCACAACGGCCACAAACTCGGGAGCTAGTTGATATGTATAGTAAAAATTCAGAGCGTTATGTACGGATGCATATTTTACTGGCAGGTGGCTTAACTACTGCGCCCGAAGAGCATCGCACTTTATTACAGTTTTGCCGCGTAAAAGATACCAAAAAAGCCTGTGTTTTTTTGAAAAAGCATATCTTGAGCGCAAAAAACGACATTAAAAAACTATTACTTAAAATAGAAGATGAAAAAAGGTAGTTTTTAATAAATCTTTGTTAGCACATTCTTATAATGTGCTCAGCTGGCTACCATTCAAGGTTCAACCAGCTTATCTGCATTTTTAAAGTGAATATTTAAAAAATAATTTAGGTAGGTAGAGCAAAAAGCTTAGAAGTGTAAAGCTTAACCTTACCTAATATTCGCATAAACGATACACCTGAACTTTCTACCTTAAATTTCTATTTTTCTTTAATGCTCAATAAGTAAGATTATTTAATAGGGTGAGATGCAACCATCGCAAGAACAGTTAAGCGGTAGGTACTAAAAACTCCGTAAAAATGGAGTTTTTGTTTGTTAACTTTTAAATAATTAGTCTATTAAACCTAGAATCTCAAGTCTCTCTTTTGCCTTGATATACCGTGTTTGAACATCATCAATCTGCTGTTGAGTTAGTTTTTTCCCAAGGGTACGAAGCCCACCCGTTACATCATTGTGATGAATGCCAAAAGCAAGCTTAAGGTATTCTAAAAGTAACGGTTGTGCATCAAGGTAAGATATAGAATTCATCGCTTGAGAAATTTTATTTGCTTCAGCCCATTCGCCTTTATTTACATGTTCCTGCATAGTGACACTTGCTTTTGGGAATATACAACCAACGCCTGTAATTCCACCGCACGCACCAGCGAGTCCTGCATGTACGGTTACGGTGTCTACACCAGCTAGTACTTTTAAGTCTTTGTTCATTAGCATCATTGTTTCAATAACTGACACGTCTATCGTTGAAATTTTAAGCGCGGTAACTTCAGGTAAAGCAGCAAGCTTCGTTAGAAGATCAGTTGAGAGCGCATGGTAGCCGGCTGCATCAGGATTGTTATAGGGCATTATTGTTATGCCTACCTCTTTTGCAGCTTTTGCAGAAAGGGCATAGTATGCATACATTTCTTCATCAGAAGGTGTGTATGTGGTTTTTGGTGGCATTACCATCACGGTATCAACGCCAACAGTCGCAAGTTCTGTAACAATTTTGGCAAGCTGTTCTTTAGTTTCAGCTGCTGCTCCACTGATTAATGGAACATTATGTTGTTTAGCTACAACCGAAAGAGCCTTTAGTAAAGAAAGGCGCTGCTCGTCACTTAAATAGGTATTCTCACCCAGTGTGCCAGAGCCAACAAGCCCTCCCATTTTAGTACCTCCTTTACCTTTAACGCTTAAAATATCATTTGCATATTTTTGCGTTGCATCAAAATCAATTTCAAGGGCGCCGGACTGCGACTCTTTAAGCCAAGTAAATACAGCTGGCATAACAGTATATCGCCAGTCTTTGCTATTTGTTTTCATTATGCTTCCTCTTATACCCACTTATTTGCGTATATTGTATACAGTATGCGGTTTATTGTAGCAGCAAAATTTACTTCGGCAATACCTAGGTCAAAATTAATTAAGTATCTAGTTTAAAAATATAAAGGAACCTATTACACCAAATAACGTAGATTACATAAGCTCGCCTCAAGCAGTTACTCATCGTTATAAATATTTATTTTTAATATTTCAGTTTTATGTATTAAATCTCAGAACTCCAAGTCTCTGTTTTTAGGTACAAATTGAAAAGGTTTTAGGTTCTGTATAATTTGTAATTTAAATTTAACTAAAAATATACACACATTACATATTGTATACAATATGTAATGTGTGTATATTTTTCATGTCGAGGCTAGTCTCACAATAAAAAATCAACAGGACCAAGGAACTCTTACATGTTTACAAATAACAAAAAACAAACTCGGGGCGTGGGTGCTAAAACCCTGCTAGCAACTGCGGTAACAGCAGCATTATTAATCGTGCCAGCTGCACACGCTGTTGATGGCAGCAGTATTGTTAAAGGTCATATTGTTGCCCAATCGGGGAATGATTTAACCGGCGCAACTATTACACTTAAGCATAAAAGTAAGGGATTGGTTTACACCATTACCAGTAACGCCGAGGGTGATTACTTATTAAGAAACGTACCTGTAGGTACATACGATGTAACTATTGTAAAAGATGGTTATCAAACAATGACTGAAGAAAATGTTGCTGTAACTATTGGCCAATCAATAATACTTGATGTACAGCTTTATAAAGCTGGAACGGATATTGAACGTATTGCTGTTACTGGTTCAGCCATTCGTCGTGTTGATATGGCATCTTCCACCTCTGGCTTAACGTTCAGCAGTTCAGAGCTCAAAGCAATGCCGGTAAATACAGGTTTTGAAAGTATTGCTTTGTTGGCTCCGGGCACTGCTGCACCAGGTGGTTCTAATTTTAAAGGCGCATCAAGCTTTGGTGGATCGTCAGCAGCTGAAAACGGTTACTACTTTAATGGCTTGAATGTAACAAGTATTCGTACTGGGCTAGGTTCGATTCGATTACCATGGGAGGCTATTTCGCAAACTCAAGTTAAAACGGGTGGAGTAAGCCCTGAGTTTGGTGGGGCTCTAGGTGGTATTGTAAACGCTGTATCTAAATCGGGTGATAATGATTTTAAATTTGGTGCAGAGGTACGCTGGGATCCTGATAGTCTTCGTAGTCAGCATGATTCAATATTCCAAGATAGCGGCACCATCAGTACCAATACGCAACAGAGCAGTTACGATTTTAAAGAAGTACAGTTATGGGCGAGCGGTGCACTTATTGAAGATACGCTTTTCTTCTATGGTCTATTTGCTCCACGAAGAGAAGAGTCGAACAGCGCTGGGCAAAGCACATTTTCTGATTTTGAGCGTGATGAAGACCGCTGGTTTACAAAAGTTGATTGGTTTATTAATGAAAACCACTCAGTAGGTTTTTCAGCAATGAACAATAAACGTACTTGGACTGATAAAACGTTTGCTTATGCGTGGGAAGAAAACGTCGTTGGTGAGCAACAAGGTGTTGATGCACCGGGTGAAGATGGCGGTAATGTTTATAGCATTAACTACAATGGCTATCTGACTGATACTTTTTCAGTGTCAGCCGTTGTTGGTCGTGTTACTGAAAATGTTGAAAACGTGGTAGCGTCTCCAAACCCAGGTGTATGGGATGAAAGAAATGGCTTTGTTACGTTAAGCCAGCATACAAATTCCGGTGTAACAGAAGAAGAGTACATCCGAGACCAAGCTCGCATTGATTTTAACTGGGACTTAGATGAGCATTCAATCCAATTTGGTGTGGATTACACAAATGTGAAAGTTGATTTCTTTGAAGGCCAAAATGGCATTGGGGATGCTAAAGGCTGGTGGACAGTAAAAACTGCTGGCGAAAACGACGTTTCGGGCGCTGCACTAGGTAGTGACTTTATCGAAAGAAGGATACGTAGCCGTGAGGTCGATTCGGATACCACTTCATTAGCTTTTTATATAAATGATTCATGGCAAGCAACTGATAATTTAGTGCTTAACATGGGTTTACGCTATAGCCAGTTCGAAAACACTGTTTCAGATGGTCGCGCTTTTGTTGATATAGATAATCAAATCGCGCCACGTTTACAAGCAATTTATGATGTTAGTGGCGATGGTAGTGCAAAAGTATTTGCAACCTTTGGGCGTTATTTTCAACCTGTTTCTGCGAACATGAATATCACCCAGGGTTCTGCATCTATTGAATGGTTTGAGTATTTCGAATTAGATCAATTAGAAGGCAATGGATCACCTTCTTTATTGGCTGATGGCTCACCTAGCAGAGGTAACATGTTACGTGATAGACGCTGGCGCCAGCGTGGTATTACTGAACCAGGGTTAATTGCCTCAGCTTCTTTAAAACCAATGTACAGTGATGAATTTACAATTGGTTATCAGCAAGAAGTGTTTGACACTATGTCTGCGGGTGTACGTGCTATTTACCGTGATTTAGGTCGCAGTGTAGAAGATACCGATGTAGGTCCTGTGCTTGCTAAAAAGCTTGCTGAAATGGGTATCACCGATAACGTAGGGCAAGGTTCATATTATGTGCTTAATAACCCTGGTGAAGCAATTCAAATGTCGTATGACTTTGATGGAGATGGCCAAGTAGATAACGTTAATTTGAGCGTCGAAGAACTGGCACTACCAGAAGCTAAACGAAAATACCTCGCGCTTGAATTTACTCTAGATGGCAACTTAACTGATGATTTACGCATTAATACATCATATACGTGGTCACATAGTTATGGTAATACCGAAGGATTAGTTAAAACGGATAACAACCAAGCAGATCCAGGTTGGACAACATCTTATGACTACGGCGATTTAATGGATCATGGCTACGGTAATTTACCAAACGATCATCGCCATTCAATAAAGGTAAGTGGTGCTTATAATATTACCGATGCGTTAACCGTTGGCATTGTTGCAAGCGCTACGTCTGGCCGACCTAAGAGTTATTTCTCTGTTCACCCTGAAGGCGTTGATAGCTGTGAGCAAGGCAGCCCGTGGGATGCATGTATTAGTAAATACTACGATCAAGCATCTCACTACGATGAAAATGGCAACCCTGCGCCACGAGGCAGTAAGGGTAATCTGCCTTGGTCAACAAACGTAGACATGTCACTTACTTATTACACAGATTTTTTTGGTTCAGACATGACCTTAAAAGGTACTGTATATAATTTATTTAACAGCGATAGTGCGATAAATATTAACGAAGAGCGTGCTCAGTATGGCGATAACGGCCTAGAGTTAAACCCTGACTATGGTTTAGTGACTAGCCGCCAAGGTGCTCGCTATATGTCGTTGGTTGCACGTATTGAATTTTAGTTTTCCCCTAGAAGGTTGTTACTTGATTTAATAACTTTGCTTAAGACTACATAAGGCAAAGAATCGCTATCAATGAAGCAATACAACCTTAATGCTGAACAGGAGACTGTTCGGCATTTTTTATGGGTAACCTATTTTTATTGAGTTAATTACTAATAATACTACAGGCCATAGTGCTGTGCTAATGAGCCATTAAATATAAAGCTCAGTTAACATAAGCACTATTAAGGTTGGAGTAAAAAATGAAAATAATAAATGCAGAAAAAATTGATTACGCTCTTAATTTTGAATCTTTAATAAAAGCACTCCAAAAGGGTTTTGCATCTGCTTTTTGTATGCCTAAACGTAATGTGTACGAACTTAATACAGACAAGTCAAATCATGATGCTTTTGCGATATTACCCGCATGGAATGAACATGTTATTGGCGTTAAGGCGTTTACTTACTTTCCTACAAACACAGAAACAGAATATCAATCGCTCTATTCTAAAATAATGCTATTTTCTCGCAATCATGGTGAACCATTAGCATTAGTCGATGGCACGCGTATTACGCTTTGGCGAACTGCAGCTGTGTCTGCATTAGCAAGCCAGTATTTATCCAGAAAAAACAGTAAACACTTAGTATTTTTTGGTAGCGGAAATTTAGCTTTATATATGATTAAAGCACATATATCGGTGCGTAATTTTGAGAAAGTAACACTTATTGCACGAAATGCTCAAAAAGTGGCGGCGTTAAAACATACCCTAGAGCAGGCATTTCCTAATATGGAGTTCGTCATTGGTAAAAGCACGAAGGAAGTTGTTTACAGTGCTGATGTGATTAGCTGTGCAACGGGATCGCCAACACCTTTATTTAAAGGGTCTTGGTTAAACCAAGGCACTCATATTGATTTAATTGGTAATCACCATAGTGAACAACGTGAATGTGACTCAACCACAATTATTCGCAGCAATGTATATGTTGATAGTAAAGTAAACGTACTTGCTGAGGCTGGCGAATTACTCTTGCCAATTAAAGAGGGTGTGTTTTGCGCACACGAAATTTGCGCAGAATTATCCGAATTGGCAATCCAGAACAAGAATGCCCGTTTAAATAATAAAGATATGACGCTATTTAAATCGGTCGGTACTGGACTTAGCGACTTAATTGCAGCGCATAGTGCTTATCAATTATTAGAAGGTTAATATGTAATGAGTAATATACTTGTAATCTTAGGGATGTGTTTTATAGCTGCCGGTTTATTACCATTTTTCAGATGGATGAAATGTAAGATAAACAAACATCATTGGAGAGTATGTGCAATTAGTAACATCACCTCCGTAATAAACACACGTGTATTACCATTAGAATGCGCGCAACAACAATCAATGTTGGTAAGCTTTAATTACAATGGCGATATTCACAGTGTTGTAGTTGACTTAGATGAATCGTTATTTAAATTATATAAACAAGGAGAGCCTTGCTCCTTATTAGTTGATAAAGACAACCCTCACAGAGTGTATAAAAACGCGCTAATATGGCAAAAATTTGGCCATATCTGGCTTTGCGCTGGCTTATCCTTACTTGTACTGAGTATTTTTACTAATTAGGCATATTATCTTTCGTGGTTGAATTTGCAGTAGTATGTTTGGTATTTAAAGCAGGGCCTATGGAATATGTTTATTCCGCATAAGTAGGCGATAACGTAGAATAAATGCGCAAAAATGCGCGCCCGTTGGGTATATTATAGTGACGATATGCTCTTTGTTACTCCACGGATGTTGGTAAGGGGCGTGAGCAGGGTGCGAAAGTTTTGCTCGGTTTTTACTTACTCTTATATGGACGTAAGCCATTAGAATAATGCAGGAGCAGTTTCCGAGCCCACTAGGTTAATACCCCGCGCCGCAATTCAATCGCCTCAGATTAGACAAATTTCAATCCATAAAGGTCTCCACACCCTAGCCTAAATCCTAATGAAGAATATGAGTAAGTAAATTAACAACAAGTATTAGTAATGCTTATTGTTAATTGCATTATAAATCGCATCACACAATGTTTTTATACTTGTGTCGTCACTTATATACGGTGGCATAAGGTAAATTAGTTTACCGAATGGGCGTATCCATACACCTTGCACTACAAAATAAGCCTGAATTTTAGCAACATCAACATTGCCCGCAGCCTCGTTCAGTTCAACAACACCTATTGCTCCTAAGGTACGCACATTGGCAACCGCATCTAGTTCACTGCATTTATTAAGTTGTTGTAGCTGTGTGTTTATTTGCTTTATTCGTTGTTGCCAGTTTTGTTCAAGTAATAAATCAATACTTGCGCAGGCCGCTGCACAGGCAAGCGGATTACCCATAAACGTAGGGCCGTGCATTAAAACACCGGCTTCACCTTCGCTTATGCCAATGGCTATTTTATCGCTAGTGATAGTGGCCGATAGCGTCATTGAACCGCCGGTTAATGCTTTACCAATACACATTATATCGGGTTCTATATTGGCGTGCTCTACAGCAAATAATTTACCTGTACGGCCAAAGCCTGTGGCAATTTCGTCGCAAATTAGCAGTACGTTATATTGGGTGCATAATTTACGCACGCAGGCTAAATAATCAGGGTGATAAAAGTTCATACCACCTGCGTTTTGTACAATAGGCTCAATGATAAAGGCGGCTACTTGGCTGTGGTTTGCTTTAAAGTATTCTTCAAGCTCTTTGGCTTCAGCTTGGTTAAACTCGAACCCAAATTGACTAACCGGTGCAGGCACAAAAACGTGTTCAGGTAAAAAGCCTGAATATAAACTATGCATTGAGTTAACGGGGTCGCATACGCTCATGGCTGCAAAGGTGTCGCCATGGTAGCCCTTGTAAGGCGTCATTAATTTTTGTTTTGTTGTAATGCCTTGGCTTAACCAATATTGCAGCGCCATTTTTATTGCTACTTCAACACTTACCGATCCGCTGTCGGCTAAAAACACTTTAGTTAAACTAGGCGGCGTTATATTTACTATTTTTTTGCACAGCTCTACCGCGCTGTTATGCGTAATACCGCCAAACATAATGTGGCTCATATTATTAATTTGCTCAATCATGGCGTTATTTATAACAGGGTTGTTATAGCCATGTATTGCGCTCCACCACGAGGCCATGCCATCGATTAATTGCTCGCCAGTTTCGAGGTGAATAATATTGTGATTAGCATGTGTAACAGGGTATACCGGAATTGGCTTAGTCATCGATGTATATGGGTGCCAAATGTGCTGACGATCAAAATCAAGGTCAATCGTATTCTTTTTAGTCATATGTAAACTTTAACTTGGTGGGCTTCGTTGACAATGGTACTTCAACTCGTAGACTAAGCCAATATCACCGTTATGAAAAAAAATAAGAGAGTATTATGGAACTTGCACCTGTTCGTCACGATTGGACCCACGCTGAAGTTAAAGCATTATTTGAAATGCCATTTAACGATTTACTTTTTAAAGCCGCATCGGTTCACCGTGCTAACTTCAACCCAAATGAAGTGCAAATTTCTACGTTGTTATCAATTAAAACAGGTGCTTGCCCAGAAGACTGTAAGTACTGTCCGCAGTCGGGGCATTACCGAACAGATTTAGAACGCGAACGCTTAATAGAAGTAGAAAAAGTAGTAGAGCAAGCACGCCTTGCAAAACAAAAAGGCGCTACCCGTTTTTGTATGGGGGCTGCATGGTCAGATCCAAAAGACAGAGACATGCCATACATTTCGCAAATGGTTAAAGAAGTAAAAGAGCTAGGGTTAGAAACCTGTATGACGCTAGGTAAACTCACAAACGAAAAAGCCCATGAGCTTAGAGACGCAGGGCTTGATTACTACAACCATAACCTTGACACGTCACCTGAGTATTACGAGCAAATTATTTCAACCCGTACTTTTCAAGATAGATTAAATACCATTGACCACGTACGCGATGCCGGTATGAAAGTATGCTCGGGCGGAATAGTCGGTATGGGTGAGCAAGCAAGCGACCGTTTTGGACTACTTATGCAACTAGCTAATTTGCCACAACAGCCAGAAAGTGTGCCTATTAATATGCTCGTTAAAGTTAAAGGCACTCCGCTTGAAAACGTAGACGATTTAGATCACTTTGAATTTATACGTACCATAGCAACAGCGCGCATTATGATGCCACACAGTTATGTACGTTTATCGGCAGGGCGTAACGCCATGAACGAGCAAATGCAATCGATGTGCTTTTTTGCAGGCGCTAACTCAATATTTTATGGTGATAAACTCCTTACCACCGAAAACCCAGACGCTGATGCCGATATGAACCTAATTAAAAAATTAGGTATGAACCCAGAAAAACGTCACGACTATTCAGACGAAGCAGTTGAAGCCTCGCTTTCATCGCAAGTAGCCGACAAAGCAACGTCTGAATTGTTTTACGAAGCGTAGGCTTTTATATCTATGCCTTTTGATTTTATAAATACGCATCTTGAGGCTCGCCAGCAAGATGCGCTGCTTCGTAAACGCAATGTAGTAGAGCACTCTACAGCGCGCACCATAACGGTTAATAATAAAACCTATCTTAATTTTGCGAGTAACGACTATTTAGGTTTTGGGGATGAGGCTGCAAACCTTAATGACCCCCAAGCATTAGGCAGTCACAGCTCAGCATTGGTTACAGGTTATCAGGTGCAGCAAAAAGCGCTTGAGCAATACTTATGTGAGCAATTTGGTTATGGCGCAGGAATGTTATTTAATTCAGGGTTTAGCGCTAATAGCAGCGTAATTAAAGCGTTGTTTCAAGATAAAGCCGCTGCACAAAACAGTGCTATTTTTCAAGATAAGTTAAATCATGCAAGCTTGATTGACGGTGCTCTGCATTGTAACGCGGCTTTAGTGCGTTTTAATCACAACGACATGAATCATTTACGCTCACGGCTCGAAAAATCAAAAGCGCAAAACAAGCTTATTATAAGCGAAGGCGTATTTTCGATGGATGGCGATACCGCGCCTCTTAAAGAATTACTCGCACTTGCAAAACAGCACAACGCATGGCTAATGATTGACGACGCACACGGCTTTGGTGCATTAGGTAAAACAGGCTTAGGCAGTTGCGAAGCGTTTATTACTCAAACGCTGCCAGATATATTAGTCATTACTTTTGGTAAAGCAGTGGCTAGTAGTGGCGCGTGTGTATTAGGAAGTAAACAGTTTATTGATTACATGCTGCAGTTTAATCGCGATTACACGTATTCAACCGCCATGTCGCCGCTTACGGCAAGTCACACTCTTGCGCGTATTAAAAACATAAAAACAGCCAATGATAAACGCGATAAGCTAAATGCCAATATTGCATTATTTAAGCAACTCACTAAAACCCATAATATTGCAGTAATGGAATCAAATACAGCCATACAGCCCATTGTATTAGGCTGCGCTGAGCAAACGTTGCAAGTGGCAGATAAACTTAAACAACAGGGTATTTGGCTTACTGCAATTAGGCCGCCGACGGTTGCAAATAACACATCACGTTTACGCATTACTTTAACCGCCGCACATACCGAGCAAGACATAACGCACTTAGTTAAGCATTTAGTAGGTGCAATAGCATGACTGCTCAGCCAGTATTAAAAACAGATCTAGTGCAAACACAACTTGTAAAACCGTGCCTAGTGAGTAGCGATTCAAATAAAGAATTAAATAAGGAGCCAAATCGAGAGCTAAACAAGGAGCTTAAAAAGTCTACACAAAGTAAATTTTCAAAGGCGGCAGCGCGTTATAACACCCATGCAAATGTTCAAAAACATGCTGCGATCGATCTATTTAAACTTATAAAACCAGGCTTTAATAAAAATAAGCTTTGTGTTGATTTAGGCGCCGGGCCACTTGTTAATACGCATACCTTACAAAGTATGTTTGCAAGCGTTATTGCCATGGATTTGAGCATAAACATGCTGCAAAGTAGTAATTTAACCACACCTAAAATATGTGCAGATATGGATAACTTACCGCTGCAAGCAAACAGTGTTGATGTTATTTACAGTAACTTTGCAGTGCAGTGGTCTGCTAATTTTTCGGCTTTAATGCAATCGCTTTACAGCATATTAAAACCATGCGGGCAGGCGTACATAAGCACTGTGGTAGAGGGCTCACTTAACGAAATAAAAACGGCCTTTGCCGCGCTTGATTCTAACAGCCACATAAATACCTTTAATAATGAGCAGCATATAAACCAATCAGTCCAAAATGTAGGGTTTACTATTAACAGCGCTAAAAAGCGTATTTACACCGATGAATACACAACACCTTTAAAAGCTATTGCTTCAATTAAGGCTATAGGTGCAACTACGCAAAATCATACTAATACGCGCCAAGGGCTACTTACTAAATCTGCGCTAAAAAAAGTATGCAGTGCGTATCCGCTTATAAATAACAAAGCATGTGTGTCTTATCATGTGGTGCTGTTATCATTAGAAAAAAGCCATTAGAAAAAAGTGATTAATTGCTTAAGTTAAAACTTAAACCAAAGTTAGATTCAGATAATAAGGCAACGCATGAAAGAATTTTTTATAACAGGCACCGACACCGATGCCGGAAAAACCCACGTTACCAGTTTGCTATTAAAGTTACTTGCCCAACACAAAAAACAAGCCATTGGTTTTAAGCCTCTTGCCGCTGGCTGCGAAATGGCGTTCGATCAACTAGTAAACGCCGATGCCCTAATACTAATGGAAAGCGCAACAGTTAGCGCTAAATACGACGTAGTAAATCCGTTTGCGTTTGCACCACCTATTGCGCCGCATATAGCCGCTGAGCAAGTTGGAGTTAGTATTACTGTAGATAAACTAAGTGATGCTTATAAAAACGTAAAACAACAGGGCGCTGATATTATACTTACCGAAGGTGCTGGTGGTTGGGCATTACCTATTAATAAAAACGATTATTTATACGACTGGGTTAAAGCAGAGCAACTGCCGGTAATACTTGTTGTTGGCATGAAGCTAGGTTGCTTAAATCATGCATTACTAACCGCTGCGCATATGCAAAGTATGGGTATAAACTGCGTTGGCTGGATTGCAAACCAAGTAGATAAAAACATGAAGGAGTACCAAGCAAACCTTGATTCACTTAAAGCACGTTTACCGTTTCCAATACTTGCTATAAGCCCATACAGCGAGCAAACTCCTAAGTTACAAATATACAAAAGCTTGCTTAGTGCGTTATCTATAAACACTTAAGTGGTTTTAAAAAAGTTACTTTTTTAGGTAAATCTTGAAATAGTCAACCTTAGTACACATATAAACGTTTATAAATACATAGCTTGCTTAAAGACAATGTTACTAAGGACATAACGACTATATGACACACCCATTTATTCAAAGCTACGCCCCAGATGCGCACGTAAGCGCTGAGCCAAAAGCACTAAACTATGGCTTACCTAAAAAACGCGTAGGTATAATAGGTGGAGGCACAGCTGGCGCGACAATAGCCATTAGACTTGCTGCGTTAGGGCTAGAGACTTATGTGCTTGAAAAGAAAAAGTCGTTAATTGATGGTCCGCCAATGTGCCATTTGCATGCGGGTGGCAACTTATATCGTGAAATACCCGACGAAGACTGCATAGATTTACTCAAGCAATGTATAGATATTGCGCGCCTTTATCCTCACACCATCGATGTTCGCCCCACAGTATTTGCCGTACCCAAGCGCGATGACGACTCACCCGAGGATTTATTTCCGCGTTTAGATAAATTAGTAAAAGCCTACAGCGAGCTTGTAGATCAAGACAGCGCTAATAAAGTATTAGGCGAGCCTGAGCATTATTATCAGTTATATAGTTATGAGCAAATGCTAAAGCTTGCTAAGCAAAAACAAGTAGCCAAGCCCACGTCGTTAGATGAGTGGATGATACCCGTTGCTAAGCATTTAGATTTAGACAAGCTAAAGTTTCCGCTTATCGTTGCACAAGAATATGGCTGGAATATTTTTCGTTTATCGGCCAGTGCACAACTCGCCCTTGCACAGTACAAACACGCTCACGTTTTAACAAGCACCAGTGTTAAAAATGTATCGCCAGTTATAAATACCAATAATGATAAGCAAACACTTAAGTGGCGCATTGAATATCAATCAGAGCCAAGCCTTGATGAACAACCTGATACTTCAACCAATACACAAGCCGATACACAAACCATTGAGGTAGATTACCTTATTAATGCGTGTGGTTTTCAAACCGGTATTATTGACGACCTCGTTGGGGTAGATGTAAAACGCATGGTTGAATTTAAAGCCTCTTACATTACTCATTGGCAAGGTGCTGGTGGGCAAATACCCGAAATAATTATTTATGGTAACCGTGGTACGCCAGAAGGTATGGCGCAGTTAACCCCTTACCCTAACGGATACTTTCAAATACATGGCATGACAAACAACATTACATTGTTTAATGATGGGTTAGCTGATGCCACGCCAATGAGCGCACAACCTAAACTTCCCAATAAATACCTGCATTATATTAAAGATGGCTGGGACAAAGCAGCATTGCAAACACGTACCCAAACAGCAATTGATTATGTAGCCGAGTTTGTCCCTGCGTTTAAAACTGCTAATACACAAAATAATGCCTTGTATGGCGGGCAACAAATCCCAGGGGATGACGACACTTTGCGCGTAGCCGATGTAAGTTTATATTCGCATATTAATTATGCGCGGGCCGAAAATGTTAAAGCATCGTCAACGTTAATAGCGGCAGATCAGATAGTGGGTGAGTTTATAAAATTGGGAATAATAAGCAGTGATCCTGCTGTAAATCATCACCGCAGTACCCACCAATGGTCGTATCTTAAACATAATAGTGGCGAAAAAATTGGCGAAGTTGCACGCATATCGGCACACGAGCGTGGTTTTCCAATTGATATGGCAGAACTAAATAACAGCTTGTAATAAGCTAATTTAAAAAGAAACTTTAGTCTTAAATTTGCTGTAAAACGCTTCTTAAAAAAATTATCAATAAACACATAAATAACACTTGTGTTATGACATAGTTTGTCACAAAATAGCGCTAACGTCATGACATAGTGTGTCATAACGCAGTGATTGCTTTAACCTAATTGAATTTTATGTTCGGTGATCAAACCTATTTTTGTGAGGACAATATGAAACGTATATTTTTGTTTTTATTAACTAACCTAGCGGTTATGTTGATATTAGGTGTAGTGCTTTCAATAATAATGAGTGCGCTGGGCTTAAGCCATCGTAGCCTTGGCGGAATTTTACTTATAGCCACAGTATTTGGTTTTGGTGGATCGTTTATTTCGTTATTTATGTCGAAATGGATCGCTAAAAAATCAACAGGCGCGCATGTAATTACGCAGCCTCGAAACGAAACCGAACATTGGCTTGTACAAACGGTATCTGCGCAAGCACAAAAAGCAGGTATTAAAATGCCAGAAGTGGCTATTTACGACAGCCCAGAAATGAACGCGTTTGCAACGGGCCCAAGTAAAAACAACTCGTTAGTGGCAGTAAGCACAGGCTTAATGCACAACATGACCAAAGATCAGGCCGAAGCCGTGCTCGCCCACGAAGTATCGCACGTGGCTAACGGCGACATGGTAACGCTTACGCTAATACAAGGCGTGGTAAATACCTTTGTAATATTTGCCGCAAAAGTACTGGCAGGCATTGTAGATAACTTTATTAATAGCGATGAAGAAGAGGGCGGCAGTAGCTGGACATACTTCTTATTCGATATGTTATTCCAAGTATTATTTGGCGTGCTAGCAAGCATAGTGGTTGCAAGTTACAGCCGTAAACGTGAATTTGCAGCCGACAGCGGCGCAGCAAAATTAGTTGGTGCTGACAAAATGCGTTCCGCCCTTGAGCGATTAAAGCAAAATCATCCTTCGCAATTAGAAGGCTCAATGATGGCTTTTGGTATTGCAAGTGGCAAAGGCGTTGCTGAGCTGTTTTCATCGCACCCGCCGCTTGATGCGCGAATAGACGCACTACGCAAGTAACTATGTAAGTTAGTAAATATTCTAAGCCAGCTTAACCGCTGGCTTTTTTATGTTTACGTTAAAATGCTAAAATCGCACGCACTGTATTTATATACAGTTATTTGTATTGCGTTATAAAATCGTTACTTTTTTAAGCAAGCACAAAAAAACTTAATCGCTAATGTAAGCCAAATTAATACTAAAAATGAAAACGATGCATTGTATGTTGCATGCATAGGGCAGGTAAAAAACGAGTCGGACTTCACCTTTAAAAATATAAAGTTTAAGGTCGATTTTTTAACCGAGCAAAACACGCTAGTCGATACGTTATCAATAACCGACGAAGACCTAATTATACTTCCTAATGACTCAACAAACTTTAGAGTAAGAAGTATTGCGCAAAAACAAGCGGCCAGTTATAACAATTGCCAAGTAATAATAACCGATGCCTGGGCTTATAAATAAGCTATAAATCACTTACAAATTAATTATTAGCAGTTAGCTAAACCACTCGCTTTTTTATATGTAATATTAGTTATTGACTTGCAAGCCACTAAATCCAAAATTTATATAAGCCATTTTCCTAGAGCGATTAAGAATATGGATGATTTATTACTTAAGTAATCGTTTATACACTCCTTGTAACTTGCAAGTGAGGGATCGAAAATGAGCTTGATTGATGAAAGTACAAAGGATTTTGGAAGCATGAGCGTGTTGCTTCACAGCGTAGGAACTAATTGCTACCGCATTGAGTGGAATAGCAGAATGACCGGAGCCTCAATAAGCTTAATTCGTGTTAAAAAAAACGAATACATAGTTGTGCGAAAATGGGCAACCGCCCGAAATATAGATGACGTATCAGCAGAGTTTGATCGGGCTAACCAAGCACTAATTCATTTTTTAAATAATGTAGATGTAATTAAAAGTAAAAACGAAAGTATTGTTGCAGCTAAAGAGCATTGCATAAACTTATTTACCTCAGCTGAGGGCTTAAAACCAATTAGCCATCCGAGCTTACCTACGCCACGCTTACAAGAAGCCATAGGCAAAGAAGTGATTGTAAAATCAAGTTTAGGAACTATCTAATATCAAAAGGCATGCTATTACAGCTATTAGGTAATCAAGCCGAGATCCAAGTTAATCCCGACCACCTTGACGAAGGCCAATTAAGGCAAAAGTTTTATACCAAACAAGTTCATGTTTGCTAGTTAATTGCGCCATCAAAACTCAAAGGCAGCTTTACTTTAATGGTAAAGCCATTTTGTTTAAACACCTTAAAAGTGCCGCCTAATGCCGTAGTGCGCTCCTCTATAAACGCTAAACCGTAGTGACCTGAGTTATCTGTTGGGGTTACTAAAGTCCCGTTATCGCTAATTGTTAACTCAATAAATTCGTCGCTGTTTATTATATTTATAATCAGTTTGCTGGCATTGCTGTGCTTCATACAATTGGTTACTGCTTCTTGGCAAATTCGGTAAATAGCTATTTCGTGATCTTTTGAAAGGCTATTATCTAACTTAAATTGTGGCTGATACCTAATATTTGCCTTGTGCAGTAAGCTTTTTAGTCGCCCTTGTGTTATTGCCTTTTCTAAACCGAGTTCATCTAGCTCACGCGGGCGAAGATAATGCATTAATTGATAAACAGAGTCATACATCGAATTAGCATTGTTTTTTAATGTAGTCACAAACGATTGGGTATCTTCGTTACTAAGGTGCGACAAAATAGCTAAATCTGTTTTTAATGCCGTTAGGTTTTGCCCTAATTCGTCATGCAACTCTTGCGAAAGGTGCTTTCGCTCGTTTTCTTGCACCGACACCATTTTGGCAGCCAGCGCCGTGTTTTGAGTTAGCTGCTCTTTAAGCTCTTTATTGGTTTGCTTTAACTCGTTGTTTTTACGTTTAAGCTCAGTAATTGCAGCGCCTAAAACCATACTGGTAATTGCGTTTGCTAAAATAAATAACTGGCTAATGTAGGTATTGCTAGGCTCGTGCGTAATGCTTGCTTCAACAATTATTAACGCGTTAATAAGCGCTGCACTGCTTACAGCCCCTAACGAGCCATACTTATACGAAAACCAAATTATCGGTAATAACGATGCAAGCCTTAATAGCGGGTAGGTGTCTGGGCGAACCGCATAGACAAAAAATATAATTAATATAAAACACACTAAAGTGGCTACTAGGCCAAATAACTTAGTGAGCCTGACTGTGTTAAAACTGTATTTAGAATCGTAAATTAACATAATAAAAGGGGCAATTAACAACGAGCCAGTAATATCGCCTAAGCACATGTTTAACTGATACTGTAGTAGCTCTTTTGCAACCAATACATTTGTAAATTCAAACGCACTGGCAAACAAAAACCACTTTATAGATGTACTCGCAACACAAAGCAGTATTAACGAAAGTATACCTAGGCTGTCGTTAATGCTTGGCGGCCAACGGCTATTTTTAAACACATAAACAAGCGCTATAAAACAAAGCTCCCGCCAAAAGCCATGAAATAAATCAAACTCCCAAACCCCACTGTATGTTAAACCAAGCTGTGCAGCTAAGGCGCGCGACACAACCCATAAGGTGAGCCAATAGCGTGTTGGAGTGAGTAAGTAAAACGCAATTTTTACGCCTGCGGGAATAAATATCGCGCTGCTCTCGGGTACTGTTTCAAGGTTTTGGCTAACCCAAAAAGCGGCAAGTGAAGCAATAAAGTAAATTAGCCCCACCAATAATTGTTTAGCTACCTCTTTGTATGCGGTAGTAAAACTAACATTAAATAAAGAAGAAACGTTAGGTAAGTTCATCTAACTGTATTACTCCCGCATCAATTGCAATTTTTAGCAGTTCAAACGAGGTCGTAACATTAAGTTTGCTGTATATGTTTGCTTTGTGTACATGTGCTGTTTTAGGCATTATTTCGAGTATTTGCGCAACTTGTTTAGCGTTTAATCCCTTAGAAAATAACGGAAGGGCTTCAAGCTCTCTGTTAGTAAGCACCGTTAATGCTAAATTTTCGCTACTCATCGAAAAATTTACGTCTTCACTAATGTACCTTTTACCTAAAGCGACCGCTTTAACTGCATCTATTAGTTCATCAGAGGCAGAACGCTTAGACACATAACCCAAAGCGCCTAATCGCAAAGCATTGCTTACATAAGGTTCGTGGTCGTGCATGGAGGCAACAATACTTTTAATATGGGGGAAAAACTCTTCAAGGTACGATAAAAAAGAAAGGCCGGTTTCAGTGCCGTTAAGCGATATATCAACAATAAATATATCAGGTTGTTCAAGCTCTACAGCCAGCTTGGCTTCTGTTACGCTGCAGGCTTCAATAATTACTTTCCAATCTGGTTGTAACTCTAAAAGCTTTTTAAAGCTGTCTCTTACTAATTGATGATCTTCTATGATACCAATGAGCATTTAAATCTCCTTTTATGCTTAAAATACAGCGGGGCGGGTAACTAATTACCTAAAACGTTTTAAATGGGTTACCTCACTTAAAAGCAAGGTAACAAAACCAGTGGTTCTAAATTGGTAATTAGTTGCTGGTGGAGATTACAACTAAGCTCTTTTTATAGCAGCTTATTATTACTGAGAAAGAATAATATCAGTAATACCTTCGGCAGATAGTATTTCAATCCAGTAGCCGTCAGGGTCTTTAATAAATGCTAAGCCTTTCATTGAGCCATCATCTGGTTTTTTAACAAACTCAACATCGTATTTTGCAAAGCGCTCACAGGCTTCGTAAACATCCGGTACGCTAATACCAATATGGCCAAAGCCTTTAGGCTCTTGGTTGCCACTGTGGTAGCCCTCAAAGCTGTCGTCGTTTTCAGTGCCCCAATTATGGGTTAACTCAATCAACGCAGGGCGACGAAACACCCATTCAGCTTTTGCCTTATCATCGCCTTCTGGCAACTCTTGTTCGTAGCCTAAAAAGTAAAGCGTAAACTTCATACCAGGAAAGTCATACTTACCTAAAAGCTTCATACCCAATACATTTTCATAAAATTCTAAAGACGGCTTTGGATCTTTAATACGTAACATAGTTTGTTGCATAACAAAGCCTTGAGTGGCCTGTTCAACTTGTTCTGGAGATTCGTTATAGTTAGACATGGTGATCCTTTCAAAAATGATAAAGCGAAAATAAAGATTTAATGCTTAAACCATCATAATCAACCGTAGTTTAAATTTAAACTGTCTAGGTCAAATCATATAATAAAAACAAGGAATTTTATGGCTATAACTATAACTACAGGCACCATTGATGATGTAACCGCAGTGAGTGAATATATCCCTGAACTACTAACAGCCATTGATAGTGACACTTTACGTAACCGTTTAGAAAACAAAAAAACATTGATATTAGTAGCACATAAAGAAGATACATTAGTTGGTTTTAAAATTGGCTATGAGCTATCTAATACACAATTTTATAGTTGGCTTGGTGGAGTGCATTTTAACTATCGTAGATTAGGTATTGCTAAAAAATTACTTGTCCAACAAGAAAAGTGGGCTTATGAAAAAGGCTTTACCAATATACACGTTAAATCGATGAACCGGTTTCCTCAAATGCTGACTATGCTCATCACCAATGATTATCATGTTTGTGGCTACGTTGATAATCAAAGCACAGAGCTAAGTAAAATTAAGTTTGTAAAACAACTAACAAAGTAGATGCAGGCACTTTATTCATCGTTATTTAACTTAGCGCCATGTAGGGTTATAAGCAAAAGCTAATTGCCACCTTTAATAGCAAGGAACCACTATGTTTTATGATGATATGCAGGGATTATTACGTGTACTTACAATAGGTGTACTGGGTTATATTGCACTGGTGTTTTGGTTACGTGTATCGGGTAAACGTACGCTTTCAAAGTGGAACGTGTTCGACTTTATAGTCACCATTGCGCTGGGCTCTATATTGGCGTCTGTTATTATTTCAAAAAGTGTTCCGTTAGCTGAGGGCATACTCGCCTTTGTAGTATTAATAGGGCTGCAATATGTTATTACGTGGCTAAGTGTGCGCTCGTCAAAATTTGCAGCACTTATAAAAGCAGAACCCACGCTTTTATTGAGTGATGGTGAATACTGCATGGCTGCACTTAAATCGCAGCGGGTAACAAAATCAGAAATTCGCGCCGCTATTCGTGGTGCGGGTATACTAGCCATAGAAGATGTAGCCGCCGTAGTGCTAGAAACCGATGGCAGTTTTAGCGTAATGCCGCACAATAACAGCGGCTCTAAAACCGCGTTAAGCGATGTAGTGAGTATTAAATAGTAATAAAGAGCATTAAAAAGCATTAAAGAGTAATAAAAGAGGAGACAGGTGTGATTGCCTAGCAGATTCAAGCCTGTCTCATATAATTTATTTAAGTTACTTACTTAGCGGGTTCTAATAAACTAAAGGTAGGTAGGCGCCATTTAAAGCGTATTGACGCCATACGTATTAAGTATCCCGCAACAAGGCTTACAATAATGCTGATGTTGTCGTCAATATTGTAATGGTGTAGCGCTAAGTATAAACAGGCAACAAGTAACGATACACTCGCGTATAGCTCGTTATGTAATACAAGCGGCGCTTGGCGACATATTAAATCACGCAGTAAGCCACCAAAAACACCCGTTACAACTGCTGCTACTACACAAATACCATAATGCAGCCCCATATTTAGCCCCACTTGGCAGCCAATAATACTAAAAGCTGCAAGCCCCAGTGCGTCTAAGCGCATAAATATGCCCTTAAATTTAACCACCCATTTAGCCAGCCACGTAGTCACAATGCCCGCTATACAAGTAATTAATAAATACTCTGGGTGTTGAACCCACGTAAGTGGGTAATTGCCTAGTAAAATATCTCGCACGCTACCACCACCAATTGCCGTTGCACTGGCAACCAGTACAACACCAAACCAATCCATTTTCATTCTGCCTGCGCTAAGTGCACCGGTCATGGCTTCTGCGGTAATACCAATAATATAAACAACGGTTAGTAACATGAGATAATCACTTAAAATACGTGCGTAAAAAATAAGGTGTGGATTGTATAGATAAATTAAGTAAATAACGAATGAAAAATCGTACTAAAAAAGGTTAATTTAGATAGAAATAACTAATGACAAAACCTAGTGTAAACAAGCTGTTAAGTTGGTAGGTGAGTGCGTAATGGTTGATGTGAATTAAAGGACATTTGGCCGCAAATTATAAATAAAATAAGTTGAGTCTTAGTTGTTTTTAGCTCGTTTATTTTGAGTTTGTTTTATTAGGTAAAGCGTAAAAATTAACGCAACATGAATATTTGGTTGCATGGTTTTAATTTAGGAACGTATAATAACAAGTGTTAACTAAATGGAATTTGCGTAAAACGCAGCTTAAGCAAAATAGGCGGATACATGCACAAGGGATTGTTAAAAACGTGGAAAACCGACAAAGGTTTTGGTTTTATTAAATCAGACACCCTAGAACACGACACGTTTATACACATATCAGCGCTCAAACACATGAGCCGCAAGCCTAAAGTTGGCGACACCATTTACTTTGAAGTAGCAACACAGCCCGACGGTAAAACCAAAGCAATTAACTGCCGTATAGAAGGCGTTGTAGAGCTTAAAGCACCTTATCAAAAACACACACAACAGCCGCACCGTATTGCCAAATCTAATTTTGCCAGTAGCTTTTTAGGTAAAGTTGCCTCAATAGCGCTTATTGCTGCGCTTTGTTTTTATGCGATTAATAAATACAATACTCACTCAAGCAGCCAAACACCCGTTATTACTAATGATGATTTAGCTACTAATGATGATTTAGTCACCTTTGATGAAAAATACCCAAAAACCGTTATTCCTAAAAGCACGCAAAATTTTACGTGTGATGGCAGGCAGCACTGCAGCCAAATGACATCTAAAGATGAAGCAATATTTTTTATTAATAACTGCCCGAATACAAAAATGGATGGTGATAGGGATGGTGAACCTTGTGAGAGAGATACGAGGTTTTAAAGGCTATTTAGTGCGTTAGAAACACCGCAACCAGAATTAAAAATAGATTTAGAAGCGCTTGAAAACGCAGGTGCTATAAATTTAAATCAAGCGCTTGATTTATCGGCATCGGTAGCGCGTCAAAATAACTTTGGCGGGCTTTGGAATAGCTTTGCGCTACGCGGCTTTGTAGGCGATGAAAACTTGCCAAGCAATTACCTTGTTAATGGGTTTAATGCTGGGCGTGGCTTTGGTGGCTCACGTGATTTGTCGGGTATTGAATCGGTTGAGGTGTTAAAAGGTCCACGTGCTGCTTTATTTGGCCGTGGTGAACCTGGCGGTACAGTAAATCTCGTTACTAAGCGCCCAACGTTTGATACAAGCGGCGAGCTAAAGCTAAGCGTAGGCAGCTTTGACACCTACCGCGCTGATGTAGATTACACCACGCCCCTTAGCGACGACGTAGCAATTAGACTGGTTGGTTTTTATGAAGACGCAAAAAGCTTTCGCGATACAATAGAGACAACTAAACAAGGCTTTAGCCCATCAATAACATGGAACATTAATGACAACAGCCAGCTAATATATGAGCTTGAATACAGCGACCAAGAGGTTCCTTTTGATAGAGGCGTATTAGCCATAGATGGCGAACTTGGTTTAATACCACAAAGCCGCTTTTTAGGTGAGCCAGGTGATGGCCCAATAGAGGCTGATGTACTTGGCCATCAATTAGAGTTTATTCATGACTTTAATGATAATTGGAGCGTATTGCTGGGCGCTAACTACCGTGATACTTCGCTGAAAGGGGTTGCTACCGAAACCGGTTTTGATGGCGTGATTGATGGCGAAGTAAATCGCTTTAGGCGCTACCGTGATTACAATGCAAAATATCAGGTATTTAGAGCAGAGGTGACAGGTAGTTTAGAGGTTGCAGGGTTGGATCACCGTTTAATAATTGGTGTTGATTCTGATAAGTTCGAAAATGATCAATTTGTTCTTCGTGTACGTGGCGATCAGTATATAAATGTTTTTAATCCTGTATATGGAGCATATGAGTTACCTACGCCAACGGCCAATACCGATAAGTTAGAAGTGCAAGAGTCGTTAGGTGTATTTATACAAGACCAAATAAGCCTAACCGATAAGCTTGATGTACGTATTGGTATACGTTTTGATGACTACCAACAAACACTCAATAATCGTTTAGCTGATACACAATCAAAACAAAATGAGTCACGTGTTAGCCCCCAATTAGGTGTTGTGTATGAGGCGAGCGAGTTTGTATCTGTTTATGCCGCTTATGGCGAAAACTTTAGGCCTTTATCAGGCACTGATACAAATGGCGATGGGTTTGAACCAAATCGATCTACTTCAACAGAGTTGGGAGTTAAATTTACTTTAAACGATGGCGCTTTATTTGGCACTATCGCGATGTTTAAAGTAGAGCAAGACAACATGCTGGTGGTTGACGATCCCACTGCATTTACTTTTGCTGCAATAGGGGAAGCACAAAGCAAAGGCATAGAGATTGATATAAACGGTGAGCTAACGGATGATGTAAGCCTATGGTTATCGTATGCGTATGTTGATGCAACTATTGAAAACTCATTTTTTGATGCTAACTTTGGCTATACCGTTGAAGCGGGTAGTTCTTTATTAAATATTCCTAAACATCAACTTAGTTTACAGCTTGTTAAATCAGCCGAGTTATATGGCAAAGCAATTAAATTTGGCGCAGGTTTAGTTTATGTAGACTCTCGAAACGGTTTTTTTGGTACCGACTTTGAGCTACCAAGCTATACAACAGCGCGTACTTTTATAGATATTGATGTAACTAAGGCAATTGGCTTGCGTGCAGAAGTAGATAACCTGTTTGATGAGACCTATTACACTAACTCATTTGCTGATGCCTGGGTTCAACCGGGGACACCCAGAAGTGTAAGGCTATCTGCAACGTATAAGTTTTAAACGTAAACTAAAACGATACTAACAAAAAGGCTGCTTAAATTAAGCAGCCTTTTGTTTAGTTAAAAACTTAGTTAATAACTCGATTAAAATGGTGCATAGCCGTCGTTCGTCTTTTTAGGGTTAATCCAGCGCTGTTTAGCATCAATAGGAATGCGTGGTGCACCTTGTGCTGGTAATCGCCCACGTTCTCCATACAACCACAAAACAAAATTAGTTCGCTCACCACTGGTAATAGGCTTGGCTGCGTGTGCAATATTGCCACGATGTAACATGGCAGTGCCGGGCTTAAACGTAAGTGATTTAATGTCGCCTGTGTACGGGTGATAAAAGTCAACTTCTGACCCTGTAAACTCTTCGCCTGGTAAGTTTAAGTTAATATTAAGCGTTACCGCCGATGCATCGGTATGTGGGCGAATTGACGAATCTGTGTTTGGCTCATAATAAATAGAAAAACCAAATGTTTGTGTATCAAACCCCGTAACCTCAGGGAACAACATACGCGAAATAGGGCGCATGTAAGTGTTTAGTATTTCGTTATAAAACGCTTGAAAGCTTGGCGCTGCTAAATAACCTTCTGATCGACTATCAAGCATGGCACCACGGCGATTTAACACGATGCCATATGGTGGGCGCATAGGAATTTGCGAATTCCATACTTGTTCTAAATACCCGCGTAATACGGCAAGGCGCTCTGGATCAAAAAATTGAAATTGAAATACATCAGGCGCAACTTCGTGTAATAACGCTTTTACGGCCAGCTCTTTTGATGGATCTTCCCATGCTTGCTTTACTGCTTCACGTAGGTTTTTATCAAGTAGTGTGTCGTCAACCGTAAACGTTGAGCCATCTATTGATGTTGTTTCCCATTCGCTCCACGCGTTTGTAATTAGGTCGGTGTTGTTATTCCAAAAGTGTTGTACTGCTGGTTCACGGTAAAGCATGGCTTGGCGTGTTGGTAACTCTAGAGCACGCGCTAGCTGTAATTGATTGGCAAACATTTTGTGTAACTCCAGTTGTTGAATTTGGTTTATATCAATTTAGGAGTGCAATTTATTGCATTTGATTTAGTAGATAAACAGCCTGCTTTAGGAAACAGAATATACTATTTATTGATAATGAGGATTTAGATCGCCGTATTGACCCATTGTGTCTTGTATCTCTCATTGATAAATGATTAGCTATCATTTATCACATCGAAGTCAGTGAGCTTGCCTGTGCGTCTAGTATTTAATACTGCTCCGTAGATAAGGCCCTGACTTTCTATTCTCAGAAACT
>NZ_JACGWD010000050.1:0-33537 GCF_014077565.1 Pseudoalteromonas sp. 5Ae-yellow | reverse complement strand
GTCTCTCAACCACGATAAATCAATCTTCTCTTTACTAATATCAATGCCGATAAACATCATCTCTACTTACTCCCCTTGTACATACAGCATCTACTTAAATAAAAGCGTGCTTGGATACCATTCAGTTTGTGAGAATAGAAAGTCAGGGCTTTATCTACGGAGCAGTATTAAATACTAGACGCGAAGGCAAGCTCACTGACTTCGATGTGATAAATGATAGCTAATCATTTATCAATGAGAGATACAAGACGCGAAGCTTGCTTGCGTGACGGGCAAAGCCCGTAAAGTGATTGATCACAAATGAATAATAAATAACGAAAAGTATTTCACCATTTTCGTATTTCTAATCTCGTGAAAGATTATACTTTTTCATTTTCTCAACGAGTGTTGTTCTGCGAACCCCTAATATCTCTGCAGCGCGAGCTACAACGTAATCATAGCGCTCTAACGCTTGGGTAATTAAGCTTATTTCAAGTTCGGCTAAATAATCTTTAAGTTCAATACCATCATCAGGTAATAGCCCACTACCCGTTTGGCTAAACTCAGCGTCTGGCTCACTTTCGTAATCGCTAAAACCGGTGCTAAATATATCGTTAAAGGCGTCTTTTTCCATTAACTCTTCAGGGTATTCTGGCTCGTAGGCTTCAACTTCGATGTAACGATATTTATTAGGTAAATCGGGAATATCAACCACTTTTTCAGGAAACATAATAACCATACGCTCCACCAAATTAGCAAGCTCACGAATATTACCAGGCCAAGCATGTTCTTTTAAGCTCTCAACTGCGCGCTCTGTAAACTTAGCGGTAGAACCTGTTTGGTCGTTAACACGGCGCATTAACTCTTTTAAAAGCAGCGGAATATCATCAGCACGTTCACTCAGCGATGGGTTTTCGATAGGAAATACATTTAAGCGGTAATATAAATCTTCCCTAAAACTACCCTCTTCAATCATTGTTTCAAGGTTACGATGCGTGGCTGCAATAACGCGTACATCAGCCTGAATAGCCTTTGTACCACCAACTCGTTCATAACTTCGCTCTTGCAATACTCGCAGCAACTTAACTTGCATTTGCAGTGGCATATCGCCTATTTCATCTAAAAATAGCGTCCCACCTTGAGCGAGTTCAAAGCGCCCTTTACGAGCCGATATAGCACCAGTAAACGCGCCTTTTTCGTGGCCAAATAGTTCACTTTCGAGCAGCTCTGCCGGAATAGCACCACAGTTAACAGGTACAAACGGTCCATTAATACGCTTTGAAAGCAAATGTACATTACGGGCAACCACTTCTTTACCTGTGCCTGATTCGCCTAAAATTAAAACATTAGCGTCGGTTTTTGCCACTTGTTCGATTAAAAAGCGAACATCTTTAACCGCATCGGTTTCACCAACAAGTCCATCAAAAATTTTATGTGGTTTAGTATGCTTATGCTCATTAGGCAGCATACGCTGATACTGTTGGCAATCGTGAAGTAACTGCGTTGTCACTTCGTGATTAAACGGCTCACAGATAAGCCCCACTACATTAGCTATACTTAATAGGGGTTTTAGCGTTTCGCCAATTAATAAAAACGGTAATGTTGGATAGCGTTTAATTAAGCTTTCGTGGTCAAGTGATTGCAATGCTCCTAAAATGATCATGCATTCTTGCTGCTGATATTTTTTGCATTCTTGTTCAAAGCAGTCTTCGCTTAATAGTTGAGCAGCTTCACCAATAAAGCCAAGTGAAGCATTTAATCCTATTGCGCGGTTGTTATTATTATCTAAAATCAAGATCATATTTAGCGAGCCGTACTTTCACTAATTTGTATAATTAGTTAAATTGTAAGCCAGTTCAGCATGGATGCAAGCAATAGCGGCAGTTTTTTGACATAAACGCCAAAAAACAGACGGGCTAGTTAAGTCAATCATACTTAATAGTTAATCATTAAGTATGGGTTATAGTTTCAACTTAGTTATTACTTAACTATTACCTAACCATAACCTAGCTCTAAAAATTAATTTACTCGGCTATAAAAATGCTATTGTTAGTAAATAAACCCAATTATAAATTTAAGTTGAAGTTACAAATGCCGATATATAGATAAGCAAAAATGCTTGGCATTAATATTGCTTTGCTCTTATAAAAGTATAAAAGCTTTATTGGTTTTTTATATAAGTTTTTATATTGGCTTTCACATAATTTTATTGTTTTAAATTTTAGGATTTTCCATGGCTCACATCTCAGTAAAAAAATACGGTCAAGTTCGTGCTAGTAGTATTGCCGAAATGACTCCTTACGAACAAATAAACCTTATATTCAGTAATATTATCGGTCGCTTAGCAGCAACAAAAGGGTTTATTGAGCGCAAAGAAATACAAAAAAAAGGTGAAAACATTTCAGCCTGTGTTTTATTATTTGGTGCTCTGCAAGATGCACTTAATTTAGAAGTAGAGCAAGACCCTAGTATTTCTAACAATTTATTGGCACTTTACGATTACTGCCAACGCCGTTTAACTCAAGCTAACTTACACAACGATATTGAAGCAATTACTGAAGTATCAAGTATTGTTAAAGAAATTAAAGAAGGTTGGAATAACATTCCGCTAGATCAACGCAGCCCTGCGGTTTAATTTAAATTATGGACTCGCCAACATCTTCGCAGCAACTAACAAGCCATGCAGAGCAAATACAAACACTGCTTAGTAACATTGAAGTATTAGTAAATGATAATAATGCAGATGAAGCTCCGCCTTTTTTAGATACTTTAAACACTAAACTAAAACAATGGTGCGAAAACAGTGAAGGCCCAAGCGCAGAGCAATTAGAATTAATTCAGCTTCGTATAAATACTATTTTAGTTAAAGCAAATAGCGCTAAAAACGAGTCATCTAAAGCCATTATTAAACATAAAAAGTCAGGAAAGGCGATTAAGGCATATAGAGCAGCCAAATAAAATTCACCTCAAACAGTAAATATAAAAAACCGTTGTAAATAACGGTTTTTTTTATGTTTTTATTTAGCTATTAAAACTATATGCTATTTATATATTAAGAGTTATCTCGTACAACCCCAGGCATATTTTCCAGCTGAGCTTGAACATACGTACTGGTGTTATTGAGGCTCGCTACTAATAAATCCATTGCATTATATTGAGCATACAACCTTGATGATAGCGACTCCATTTTACTGGCAAGGTCCAAGCGCTGGTCATCTATGTCGTCAAGTTGGTTTGTTTTGCTGTCTATGCGGTTTTGGATAATACCGTCGGAATCGGTATAAAAGCTTAACTTTTCGTCAAACGATTGTGCAAAGCCATCGTCATCATCACCTACAAAAAACTGCTGAACTAAATCTACATCGCTTGCTATTTTTTCATTGAGTGTTTCTGTATTTAGCGTTAAAACACCGTAGCGGTCTGTTTCTACACCTAACTGCGAAAGCGATAGCGAATTACCACCACCTAAATCAACGGGATTTGTTATTTCGCTACGAAGCTTTGACATAACACCACGAAGCAGTGAATCCCCCGCCATAACGCCTGCGCCAGCTTCGCCGGAGGCACCCAAGTTATTACTAAGCTCTAACAGTTCGTTATAACTTGAAATAAAACTATTTAAACCTGTTTTAATATTATTATTGTTTTCGGTAACCGATATATCGCTTAAGTCGTCGTCAGTGGCATGTAACTTTTTGGCGGTAATATCCACGCCATCAATCACATTACTAAACTCATTAGTATTGCTTGATACAGTTAACGTGCCATCAATCGTTATTTGTGCATTTTGTGCAGCATTAACTTGCGTTAAATTAGTTGTATGATTAGCAGGGTCTGCGTCTGATACATCATAAGCTAGTCGAGATAACCCGCTTGTATCGGTATTACTGCCGTCATCGTCTTGTACGGTAATTGTTATAGCGTTGTCTTCGCCGGTTTCTTTACTAGTAAGCACTAAATGCTGACCGGTATCACTGGTTATTATAGTGGCGACAACCGAATCATTACTATCACTGCCAGTAAAAGGGCCGTTATTAATTTGGTCGCGTAAATCTTCTAATGTATTTGTAGCCGATAAAACAGTGGAAAAACTATTTTCGCCGGAGCCAATTGTAATTACGCCAGCTCCAATTGCCTCGTCTGCTGCAAATGCAGGGGAAGATAACTTATGTGCTTGTGCTAATGCGTCTACTTTTACATTGTAACTACCAGGCTGAGCGTCTTTATCTGAGCTAATAGATATAAAATCATCATTGCCAGATGCAGTTCGCTTTTGGTAGTTATCACTATCGCCTAATGCTTCCATTGAGGTTTGCACTTTTTCGAGCGCTGACTTAAGTGCTCCTACAGCTGAAATATCAGTTGTTAACTTGCCTTCTCTTGTATTTAATCGAGCTTCAGCAGGTGCTTGTTCTGCATTTACTAGTGCATCAACAATATCTGATACTGCTAACCCAGAACCTAAACCAGTAAACGAAATAGCCATACTTCACCTCTTCAATACTTAAAAATAAACCAGCTAACTTTTATAAGTTAACACTTATAGGTGCTTACTAAACTGTTTGATCAATCAAAATACCAGCAGATTCAGACAGTTTAGAAACTAGGCTTAATACTTCCTCAGAAGGATATTGCTTAATTACTTCGCCACTGTTTTTATCAAGCACTTTAATTACATCACGACCTGAATCTTCATCTACCTTGAACTGCAAACTGCGATTCATTTCGCCCATAAAATCCTGCAATTGTTGCGCCATTTTTTCTAGCTGTTCACGCTCTAACGGCTGAGCAGTTACTTCTTGGTTATTTTTTTCGTATTGATTTTGCTGTAATCGTTGCTGATTTTGTGTGTCAGCTTGCTTTACATCGTCAACAGCGCGTTCGGTTAGCGAACTAGCTGCTTGCCCAGCTACTTTATCTTCACCCGCTAGCGGGGTTGGTAATGTAACTTCTGCATTGGAATTAATAGTATTCATAACAGATTCCTATTTTTCACTTAATTAAACAATAGCTCAATTAAAACCCTTAAACCACAAAAGGAGGTAGCTAAAGCCACCTCCTTTTTGTAAAACTAATACTGACTTTATGTACTAGCTAACCACTAAGCTATTACTTTAACTTATTAACCTAATAAGCTAAGTGCTGCTTGTGGTAACTGGTTCGCTTGCGACAAGATTGACGTACCTGCTTGTTGCAAGATTTGGTTCTTCGTCATGTTAGCTGTTTCGGTTGCAAAGTCAGTATCTTGAATACGGCTACGTGACGCAGATACATTTTCTTGAATATTAGCAAGGTTACTGATTGTGTGACCAAAACGATTTTGAACCGCACCTAAATCAGCACGCTGACTATCTATTTGTGCAAGTGCATCATCAATTACAGCGATTGCACTTTGTGAACCTAGCTCTGTTGTTAAATCAATATCTTTAACAGAATCGCCTTCAGCAACAACACTCACCGGCGTACCTGCGGCGCCATCCGTTACAGAAAAGTCAACTTTTGAAGATAAGGTTATGGTTTCTGTTGTAGCAGAGGCTGTAACTGCAGCTGTACCAGCATTTACTAACGCAGCATCACCTGTGGTAGTTGAAGTATCACTGTCGGCAAACGTAGCTGAAACTTCATTGCCACCGGTATTACCCGCACCAGCAAAATTAGTCAATGCTATAGGTGCGCCAGCTGTATTTGTAATTGTAATTGTACCTGAACCATCATCTTCTGCAGTATAACCATCCAAATCATTAATCGCTGATGCTATTTCAGTATTAGATGTACCTGTTATCCCTTCCCCACCTATGTCAAATGACATAGTACCGCCAGTGTCAAAATCAAGAGAGCTCAGTGTTGCAGTTGTAACAGAGTTTACTTCCGCAGTAACACCATGGTCACCTGTTGTTTCATTAATCGCAGCCGCTTTACCGGCTGCGTCTGAAGCAGCTGTAGCATCTACATCGTAAGTTTGACCACCTACTGCAAATGAAACGCTTCCAGCTGTAGCAGTGATGTTAGTAGTTGCTTCTAATGAACCAATTTTATCTGCGGCTGTGCTACTTAAACTAATAGAGATAGTTTCATTGGCATTTGAGCCAATTTGGAAGTTTTTTGAACCAAAATCTCCATTTAATAACTGCTGACCACCAAAAGAGGTGGTCTCAGAAATTCGCGTTAACTCATCTTGTAAAGCGGTTACTTCTTTTTGTAGAGAGGCTCTGTCATCATCAGAGTTTGAACCATTCGCTGATTGTAACGCTAGTTCACGCATACGCTGTAAAATGCTAGTAGACTCTTGCATTGAACCTTCAGCAGTTTGCGCCATAGAAATACCATCGTTAGCATTACGCTGAGCTACACCTAAACCGTTTATTTGTGATGTTAAACGGTTTGAAATTTGTAGGCCTGCCGCATCATCTTTTGCGCTGTTGATACGCATACCTGATGATAAACGTTCCATTGACGTTGCAAGGTCAGAACCTGATTGAGATAGGTTACGTTGAGCGTTTAATGAAGATACATTTGTGTTTACTGAAATCATAATAAAACTCCTGATTACTTTCGTAATGTTGCTATTTTAATTTAACCAAGAGCTGTCACAAATGTATGCTCAGCTCCGTACTGATTAAGTTAACGGCAGGAGGTAAATTATCTTTAGGAGTATTTTAAAAATAAATTAGTTTATTTACCCAGAAAAAGCTAACTGACTGTTTTAAATGATTAGTTATTTTAAATTGATTTAAAATACGGTTTGAATATTATGCTTTTAGCTATTTTTTACAATCTAAAAACAAAAAACGCACTTAATTTGAAGTGCGCTTATACAGCCTGATATTAGTTAAACCAATAACTAGCCACCTAATAAACTAATGGCTGCTTGTGGTATTTGGTTTGCTTGCGAAAGTATTGACGTACCCGCTTGCTGTAATATTTGGTTTTTAGTCATTTGTGCAGTTTCGGTCGCAAAATCTGTATCTTGAATACGACTACGTGACGCAGATACATTTTCTTGAATATTAGCAAGGTTGCTAATTGTGTGACCAAAACGATTTTGTACCGCACCTAAACCCGCGCGCTGATCATCAATTTGTGCAAGTGCATTATCAATTACATCAATTGCACTTTGTGAACCTAGCTCTGTTGTTAAATCAATATCTTTAACAGTATCGCCTGCAGCCACAACGCTTACAGGTGTACCTGCAGCGCCATCAGTTACAGCAAAATCAGCTTTTGAAGATAAAGTAACAACTTCCGTTGTAGCTGATGCTGTTGCTGTAGCAGTTGGAGTTGTTTCATTCAAGGCGGTCGTAGCTGGAGTAGCAGCGCTGTCAGTAAATGATGCCGCAGCACCTGTACCTGTACCTGTTCCTGAGAAACTAGTCAGTGCAATAGGAGACCCTGCAGCATTTGTGATTGTGATTGAACCTGAATCATTGACTGCTGTGTAACCGTCTATATCATTTATTGAAGCTGCAAGTGTATCTGCATCAGAACCAGTTACATTATTAGACCCGCCCAATGTAAATTCAATTGTGCCGCCATCAAAGTTCATAGATGTAAGAGTCGCCGTTGTAATATCAGCAACTGCTGCTGTTACACCATGCTCACCTGTTGTTGCATTAATCGCAGCCGCTTTACCGGCTGCGTCTGATGCAGCTGTAGCATCTACATCGTAAGTTTTACCACCTACTGCAAATGAAACGCTTCCAGCTGTAGTAGTAATGTTTGTAGTTGCTTCTAATGTACCAATTTTATCTGCAGCTGTGCTACTTAAGCTAATTGAGATGGTTTCATTGGCGTTCGCGCCAACCTGAAAATTTCGAGTGCCGTAAGAGCCATCTAATAATTGCTGACCACCGAACGATGTAGTGTCGGAGATTCTAGTTAGTTCTTCTTGTAAAGCAGACACTTCTTTTTGCAATGCATCACGGTCTTCGCTTGAATTTGAACCATTGGCAGATTGCAGAGCAAGCTCACGCATACGTTGTAGTATATTAGTCGATTCTTGCATAGCGCCTTCAGCGGTTTGCGCCATTGAAATACCATCATTGGCATTACGCTGAGCAACGGCTAGGCCATTTATTTGCGATGTTAATCTGTTTGAAATTTGTAGGCCGGCGGCATCATCTTTAGCGCTATTAATACGCATACCTGATGATAAACGCTCCATTGACGTTGCTAAGCCTTCGCCAGATCTTGTTAGGTTACGTTGTGCGTTTAGTGACGACACATTAGTATTTACTGTTAATGCCATTTTACCATCTCCTAGGTTTAAACAGAGTGTGGTTCAACACGATTTAACAGGAACCACTGTTCGATAATTTCTTACAATAAGAAAAGCATTTACTGTGCCAACTTTAAATTGGTTTTAACTCATTGTTTTAATTGCAAAAAGTTTAGTTTGTTGAGTTTGGAAATAGGGGGTGAGGTTATTTAGAAAGGAGTGACATTTTTTTGCCGCGATTTTGTAGCCAATTTTTGCCGCTTTAAAGTGTTAAAGCGGCAAGGTATTTTTACTTATAATCTGCTTATAATCTGCTTATAAGTAATCGAATAATGAAAGGTTAGTTAAACGACCAAAAGTTGCTTGCGATGCTTGCAGTGCCGTTTCTTGTTTGGTTAGTTCGCTAATAGCTTCTGCCATATCAACTTCAACTAAGTTAGAGCGATTACTTTTATTTTGAATATCGAGTGCTAAGTTAGAATCGCTTACTCTTTCAAGCGCGTTCATACGTCCACCTAAACTTGCTTGGGTAAACACCACTTGCTCACTGGCGTTTTGTAATTGCACTAAGCTATCAGCAAGTACTTGCTGAAAGTCATCACCTTCAAGTGTGCCATCGTTAAGGCCGGTAATAAGTGCTTGCAATGTATTAAGTACGTTTTCTTTATGTGGTTTTTCAAGACTAAAATCGAGTTGGCCTGGAGCATTGCCCTCAAATTGAATTTTCATACCTGCAAATTCAATTGTATCATCTATAACTTCACCAGTTTGAGGCGGGGTAAGCGACACACCATCTTGTAAAATTTCGTATGTATCAGGATCGTTTGTTGTTGCACCAGCGGTTGTGACTACACTAAAAGTATTTGCTGTAGGTGAAACTGGAGTCGTTGGATCGGCATTGTATTTAGCTTGATGGAACTTATCGAACTCGGCTTGGCCATCAACATAAACAGTGCCTTTAGTAATATTATTTGTAGGTGTTGTTGTTGGTATGTCTGCTTTATTATCGAGTACATTTAGTCTGGCATCTGTTTTTTCAAACGTATCAAAGCCGTTATCACTCGCCTTAATTGATACACCTTCAGCTATAGTTATTTGGTGCTGGCCTTGGTCGCCATTATAGGTGTACTCACCCGCTGCAGAATCAAACTGATATGGCTGCGTGCTGTCTTGATATCCTGAAAATATGAATTTCCCGTCTTCTGAGCGGGTGTTCATTAAATTAGCTAACGTTTGTTGAATGCCACTAAGCTCTGATGCAATCGATTTTAAATCGTCTTTGGTGTAAACACCATTACCAGCCTGAATAGTGAGCTCTTGCGCTTGTTGTATATTACTATTTATGCTTTGTAATACGCTTTCTTCAGTTTCTAGCCTGCCGGTAAGCTGGTCGATATTTTTAGTGTATTGCTCATTCGTTTGTATTTTATTTGAATACAGCATAGCTTGCGAAATAGCAGCTGGCGCTTCTGAGGTGGTTAAATACTTTTCACCTGTTGTTACTCGCTCTTGAGCATTTGCAACACCTTGTTGGTTGTCGAGTATTTTATTTATGTTGTTTTGGTACATTAAATTATTTGATAAACGCATAATTACCTCGCCGCATTTAATAAGGTGTCAAAAATTTCTTGAGCTGCTGCTAAAACTTGAGCTGATGCTGAATATGATTGCTGAAAACGCAGTAAATTTGCAGCCTCTTCATCAAGGTTTACACCCGATAGTGATTCATACCATGCCTCAGACTGCTCTGCTAATGCATTAAACGCACTACCGCTTGTTATTGCTTGACCAGTTATAACGCCTATATCACTCACTAACCCTGAATAAGCTTGGTTGAACGTTTTATGGTTGTCGGCCGTTGCTGTTGTTTCTACATTTAAACGGACTAACTCACCATTCTGTAAGTCAGCTAATTTTAAACCATTACGGTTATCATCAAAGCCGCCTTCGTTAAACTCAAGTGTAAAGGTGTCGCCTGTTGCTGGAGTGCCTTCTATGTCAAAATCAAAACCATAATCGCTGTATGGCGTTCCTGCTTGAGATAAAACATTATTGCCTGGCGGTGGAATAATAATTGTTGTTGCCGTATTATTTTCATCAAAAATTTGATATTCGTTTGCAGTGCCTGTTTTAACTAGGGTAATACCGCCATTGGTCAAACCGGGAGCGGTGGTAAAACCACCCGATGTCACGCTTGTTACTTCTCCCACTGAAATAGTAGCGGTGCCTATATTATCTATACTGTTTGCTGTACGAATAGGTGATGCTAGTGCTAAATCTTCTGCGCGCCCTGTTGCAAGCGTAATGCTAGAAGCCGAGTCAGAATTAAGCTTAATTTGAAACTGATCACCCACGTTACCTGTTTTGGTTGTATCTATATTTAATTGTAGTCCGAAGGAGTCTTTTACCGTTGCTAATACTTCTGCTGTTGTAGCTGTTGCCGCTTGATAAGGGACTGCATTTCGAATATCGTCTGCATTTATGATCCCATCAGCTGGGATATCTGCAACTGATGGGTCACCTAGCGGCTCGCCTTTATTATCTACTGGTTGAATAGAAACCGATGTCGCACTCGTATAAGTAATAATAAAGTCACTGGCAGGTAATTCACTGCCTTTACCGGGCTCTACCGTTGCAGTCATACCAGCATCACCAGTATTCGCTTGATACGCATAAGCGCCAACGGTAGGTATATTAAAAATATTACCACCTAGCTGGCCTGTTGCATCCATACCCAATTTGTTTTGCTCGTTAAATGCATCGGCTATCGCTAAGCCCATTTGACCAATTTGGTTTTGCGCAGGGACTAATATGTCATCTCTAAAAGCGAGTAAGCCGCCAATTTTGCCTTTAAGCTTACTTACATCAACTTCAAGCGGCACAGCTTTGCCACCATTAACGTCAAGCGTGAATTCTTTAAAGTTAGGATCAGGGTCGCCTGTCATCGAAAATAAGTTAAATGCGCCATTTTGCATAACAACCGCTTCGCCTGTGCCCATAAAAACGAGTTTTTCGCCATTTGGACCATCAAGCGTTTCTATGTCTATTAGCTCTGATAAGTCGCGTATTGCTTTATCACGTTCGTTATAGGTAGAGCTGGCATCTGCGGCGTTATTAGTGCCATTAACTGCTGCAATATTTTGATTTAGCGTGCTAATACTTTGAATGAGTGAGTTTGCTTCATCTGAAAATATTTCGAGCTGCTCGTTCACTATACTTTTTTGATCAAGCACGATGCCTGAAAGCCTATCCATTTGATCAATTAAGCTTTGCGCATCTGTCATTACTAATGAGCGGGCAACGGTAGATGACGGTTGATTTAGTGCTTCTTGCACGTTATTAAATAAAGAGTTAATACCAGTTGATAGATTATTCGACTCTTCAGAAAAAATAGTATCAACTCGATTAGCCTCAGTAATAAACTGATCGAAAAACGATTTATTAGAGGTATCACGATTTAGCTGTGACTGAGCAAACTCGTTTAATAATCGGTATGTTTCGCCTCGCCCTACTTGGTTATCAACCATAGTAGTAAACTCTGTACGCTCGCGCACATAGCCTTCGGTATTAACATTGGCGATATTTTTACTTGTCGTTTGCAATAGCTCCGAGCTTGCTCTAACCCCAGAACTGGCAATGTTTAATAAATTAAACGACATGTTACTCTACTCCTTGGCGGATCACGTTTGCCGCAATGTCTTTTAGCTGACTACTATTGAGCACTTTTTTTATTTTGCTGGCATAATTTGGATCGGTTGCATAACCTGCTTTTTGTAATGAATCTAAAAAGTCGTTTGGTTTAGCTGTATTTTGTAATGCTTCTTTGTAGCGTGGGTTTTGCGTTAAAAAATCAACGAAGTCGTTCACGCTGTCTTTAATTGAATCGTAGGCTCTAAAGCTGGCTTGTTTTTTAACGGGTGTGCCTTGCTCAAACTCAAGCGTTATTTTGCTTGCTTTATCGCCTTCCCAGCTTTTATCTGACTTAATATTAAATAAGTTATTTGAGCTGCCACCGTCATTTTTATTAATAATGTGCTTACCCCAACCGGTTTCAAGTGCCGCTTGTGCAACCATTACCGCAGGATTTAAACCAATTTTTTGCGCTGCCGTTTTAGCGTGTTCCCACACTGAACTTACAAACTCTTCTGCATTTTTAAATGCTGGGCTATCGGTTTTAGACTCTGCAGTATCGACTTTAGGCTCAGCAATATCGGCTTTAGTACTCTTAACGATAAGATCGGGTTGCTTATTTTTTTGCTCATGAGGAAGCGCGGATCCGACTTGCGTATCGCTAAAGATATCGTTGGTTGTTCTAAGCACCGAGCCTGGCATAAAGTTTTTAGACTCAGGCGATAACTGCTGAACAATTAAATCGGCAAGGCCTAACGAGCCATTTGAAGAAAGCTCTGTTGAAAGTTGCTGATCGTGCATTTCTTCAAAAAACTTTACGCCACTTGAATTAAATGGGCTGTCTTTGTCTTCAAATGCTTCGTTAGCTTTGCGCATTCCTTTGAGCAACATTTGCGTAAAAATAGCTTCAAATTGTGCGGCCGCTTTTTTGAGCGCAGCTTTAGAGGCATCAGTTGATGCATCGCCGCTCGTTAAGGCTTCTTTACGAAGTGAATCTAAGTTGCCTAAATCAAAAAAGTTTTGTTTATCGAGGTGATTAGTTTCCATCGGCTTTTTGACACAAAATGAATAATGCAGTTAAAAATGCAAAAATTGAGCCACTACAGATAAAACAAGGAAGATAAAAATAATAAACTTAAGTTGCTGTAAATAAAAAGCCCTAATTTCAAAAATATGGGGCTTAAGTAATACGTTATTTATTGGCTTGGGTTATTTATATAACAACTAACTGTCCGTTAATTGCGCCGGCTTCTTTTAGTGCTTCTAAAATAGCCATTAAGTCACCAGGCGCTGCGCCTACTTCGTTAATTGCGCGAACTAAATCGTCAAGGCTTACACCTGGATTAAATACAAAGGCGCGCGAGTCGTCTTGGTTTACATCAATAATACTTTGCTGCGTGACAACTGTATCACCGTTTGCTAGCGGGTTTGGTTGTGACACATTTTGTTGTTCTGCAATTGTTACTGTTAAGCCACCATGAGTTATAGCCGCAGGCTGAAGCTTAACGTTTTTGCCAATGACAATTGTACCGGTGCGCGAGTTAACTATAATTTTAGCGGCCATGTCAGCTGGTTTAAATTCTAAGTTTTCGAGTGTTGATAAATACGATACACGCTGGGATGCATCGCGTGGTGCTATAACACGAATAGAAACAGAATCTATTGCTTGTGCGCTATTTGGGCCAACTAAGTCATTAATTGTTTTTTCTAGGCGTTTTGCCGTCGTAAAGTCTGGACGGTTTAGGTTGAAGGTAATGTAATCGCCTTGCATAAATGGGCTTTCTACGGTGCGCTCCACTGTTGCGCCATTTGGTATACGACCAACTGTAGGCGTGTTAATTACAACCTTACTGCCATCAAGACCTTGTGCGCCTAAGCCACCGACAATTAAACTACCTTGTGCAATTGCGTACACGTTACCGTCTACACCCTTTAAAAAAGTTTGTAGTAAAGTACCGCCACGTAAGCTGCCTGCACTACCAATAGAAGAAACCGTAATATCGATTGCTTGCCCAGGCTTTCTAAATGCAGGTAGTTCTGCATGCACCGCCACAGCGGCAACATTTTTAATTTTAGGACTTTGAGTTGAAGGTAGCGTAATACCAAAGCTGTTCAACATGCCTCTAAAACTTTGTTGTGTATATGAATTCTGCTCGCCAGTGCCAGGTAAACCAACCACTAAGCCATAACCAACTAGCTGGTTAGAGCGTACGCCTTCAACCATAGACACATCTTTTATGCGCTCAGCACTGGCGCTAAACTGCCAACCTAATAACACAACTAAACATAAAGCTTTAAGGCTATTCATGTTGTTACCCTCTAAAATGGAAACAGCGAACTGCTAAAGAAACGTGTAAGCCAACCAGGACTTTGCGCTTCTTGCGTTTGCCCTTTACCTGAGTATTGAATACGTGCATTAGCAATGCGGTTTGATTCAACCGTATTATCGGCGCTTACGTCTTGGGGGCGTACTAGCCCTTCTAAACGAATAAACTCTTCGCCGGTATTAAGCGTTAGCCATTTTTCGCCGCGTATAACTAAGTTACCATTAGGTAATACGCGCATTACATTAACCGAAATATCGCCCACTAAGCTGTTTGACTGGTTCGATTTTGAATCGCCTGTAAACGACGAATCGCTGCCAATACCAAACTGAATGCTGTCACCACCTATATTGACAGGTAGGCCACCTAATCCAATAACAGGGTCTAAGCTTGCCTCGGTTTCTTTGTCTGTTTCTGTTTTGGCGGCTTTTGTTGCTTGAGTAGACTCTTGCAGTTTAACCGTAATTATATCGCCAGTACGTAGCGCTTTTTTATCAGAATATAAGTCGTTTGATGTATGAGTATTAAATAATGAACCTGTGGCTACCAGCGGCTCTAAAATAGGCTCGGGGTACATAGGTGCGTAGTAAGGGTCGTCCTGCACTACTTCACTATTTTGCGTAGACATACAGCCACTTAAAAATAATGTGCCCGCTGTAAATAAAATAATATTACGCATAATTCCCCCTACTCTATTAAAGCTGTTGATTAATGTAACTCATCATTTCGTCAACGGCCGAAATTACTTTTGAGTTCATTTCGTAAATACGCTGAGTTTCGATTAGATTTACTAGCTCTTCAGTTACATTTACGTTTGAAGTTTCGAGTGAGCCTTGAATAATGCTCCCTAACCCTTCAACACCCGGGTTACCTTGTACCGGCGCACCACTTACAGCAGTTTCGGTATAAAGGTTTTGACCAATTGGCTCAAGGCCCGATGGATTAATAAAGTCACTAATTGTTAGCTGACCAATGACCACGTTATCGGCTTGCCCTGCAACACGTACAGATACTTCGCCGTCTTGCGAAACTGTAATTGATTGCGCGTCATCAGGTACATTCATTTCTGGCTGAATAACGTAACCAGCGCCCGATGTTACAATTCGTCCATCGCCATCAGTAGTAAACTGACCATTGCGCGAGTAAGCAATATTGCCATCTGGTTGCAGTACTTCAAAAAAACCTTCACCAGAAATCATCCAATCTAGTGAGTTTTCGGTGGTCAACATGTTGCCTTGCGTAAACTCTTTTTGGTTAGCTACAACTTTAGCACCCGCACCTAACATTAAGCCCGATGGCATTTCGGTATCTTGCGATGAACGACCACCTGGTTGATTAATATTTTGATAAAGTAAATCTTCAAATATAGCGCGGCTTTTTTTGTAACCTACGGTACTCGCATTCGCTAAGTTATTTGAAATAACCGATATATCGGTTTGTTGAGCGTCTAGCCCAGTTTTACTGATCCACAATGCTGGATTCATAATCGTGTCCTCACTTTAAAGTTAAACTATGCGTAATAACTGATCTTGACGCTCGTCAATTTCTTCAGCTGTTTTCATTAATTTCACTTGTAATTCAAATTGGCGCTGGTGGCTTATCATATCGACCATTTCATGAACTGGGTTCACATTCGACATTTCAAGCGAACCACTTAAAACTTTTACATTGGCAGAGGTATCTACTGTTACATTTGCTTTTGGTCTAAATAAACCATCGTTACCTTTTTCGAGCTGTGAGCTATTAGCTTCTACCACTCTAAGCGTATCTATTTCTTCTAAAAAGTTAGCGGGAGCGCCTTGTGGTCGTACTTGAATAGCGCCATCTTGGCTAAACCCTATTTTTTCGACTGGGACGGGTAAAATAACAGGTCCCCCTTCGCCAATTACTTGACGACCACCGCTGGTTACTAACATGCCTTGCGCTGTAATATTGAGCGTACCTACTTTGGTATAAGCTTCGTTGCCTGAGGCATCTTGCACGGCAAGCCAAGCGTTATCACTCATCGCGATATCTAAGTCGCGCCCGGTTTGAACAATGCCACCCGATACCATGTTAGAACCCGGACGCTCTTGCATTGAAAATACACGGGTAGGTAAACCTTCGCCAAACGCTTGCATAGAACGCGCCTGCGCAAAGTCGGCTTTAAATCCTGTTGTATTTGCATTCGCCAAATTATTGGCTTTAAGCGCAAGCCCTTGTAGGCTTTGCTTAGCGCCAGAGGCCGCAATGTAGACCATTTTGTCCATAGTATCGACTCACATAAAAAATCTCTGAACTTATAAATGCAAAATAGGTGCCAGATTAAATTTGACGCAACATTGAGAGGTATTTAGAAGGGCTTACAAAGAGGACTTATAAAAAAGGCTGCAAAAATGCAGCCTAATATATTCAATGGGGTTTAACTTATCGAATCTGCAAAATACTTTGCTGAATTGTTGAGTTAACTTCAAGCGCACGTGAGTTTGCTTGGTAATTACGCTGTGCAGTAATTAAGTCTACAAGCTCAGTGGTTAAATTGGTGTTTGATTGCTCGAGTGCTGATGAATTGATGCTACCTAAAGTACCTGAACCAGGTTCTCCAGCGATAGGCTCACCCGATGTTAAACTCTTCTTCCACGCTGTATCGCCAACTTGTTGTAACCCCTGCGAGTTTGAGAAACGCACCATAGCTACCTGGCCTAAAAATGATGTATCACCATTACTGTATGACGCTACAATTTTACCATCAGTACCAATATCAATGCCGGCTAAACGGCCAACCGTTGCTCCATCTTGCTCAAGCGCTTTCACCTCAAAATTACTAGCATATTGAGTAGGCACTTTATTTGCTGTACCAGTTTCATCACGCCAATTAACTTCGATATTTGCAGGAAAGCTTGCACCATTCGTTAATAAATCAGAAAGGCCTGCTGTACCGGAGGCTGCATCACCTGCAATTATCGAAATAGGATTAAAAGTATTCGCTACATTATCTACAGCTGGATCACCTGTTGTTGACGGTACGCCGCTTGAGTCAAATCCAAAAGTAGTCAAAGGCGCATAAGAGGTGCTTCCGTCCTGAAGTACACCGTCAGCTCCAAAACTGTCACCATCAAGAGTAGTATAAACATCCCATTTATTTGCGTTCTCAGCCACTGTTGCATCATCACGTTTTACAAAAAATAACTGTAAAACATGTGGTTCACCTAATGAGTCATAAACTGTAGTTGATGTTGATGAATTATAAGTAGCACTTTCATCTGGATTAAATGGAAGCGTTGGTGACTCAACTCGCGAATCTAAATTGAATGAGCTATACACACTTGTTGTTGCACGCGGAGAGCCTGATGAATCAGGAATTTGCAAAGCTGATGAAGTGCTTAGGCTTACTGATGTTGTATTACCTGTTGCTTCGTCAACAGGGAAGCCTTGCAAGAAATTTCCTTTAGCATCAACTATGAAATTATCTTGGTTTAACTTAAATGCACCTGCCCGTGTGTATGTTAAGTCTTGCGAAGATAAGTCATCTGTCATCGCGAAGTAACCTTCACCCGTAATCGCTAAATCAAGCGAATTATTAGTGAATTGTAATGACCCTTGATGAAACTGTTGTGCAACCATTGTCGCTTGTACACCATCACCATTTTTAGTCTTACCAGAGCTAAATACTGATGAAGCGTAAACATCGGCAAACTCAGCGCGCGACTCTTTAAAGCCTGTTGTATTTACGTTTGCAATATTATTTGCAGTTACGTCTAAATCTTTTTGTGCGGCAGCTAGGCCGGTTAATGCAATATTGAAGCTCATAATTCACCTCTAACCTGTTAATCTGTGGCCTGCTGGCAGGCAAGAAATATTAAATTTGTTACGCGATTTCTGCAATGTCGGTTAACCTAACCGCACCTTCTTTAGTGTTCACAATGATGCCGCTTGAGCCGTTAATGTTTACACTTTCAATATTTTTGAAAGTTGCAATAGGCAAGCTAGAAAACTGGCCATTGGTACTACCTTGTGCCGATAACGTGTATTCCCCTTCAGGTAAACGCTCACCGCTTTCATTATTACCATCCCAGGCGAAGCGAACAGCGCCCGCAGGCTGAGAACCCATATCAATTGTTCTCACTAGCTGTCCTGAAGCATCAGTTACACTAAGTGTTAAGCTTTCAACTGCACTTTCAGCAACGATAGACCCTTTAGCATCACCTGATTCATTTAAATCAACAGTATTTGACTCTAGTAAAGCCTGCTTGCCAACAAGCGTTGAAGCTTGCAGGGCTGAGTTTGATGTCATCGAAGTAGCCAACGTATCAAAATTTGAATTCAAATCACTAATACCTTGAGCCATCGTAAAGCTCGTCATTTGAGCAATCATTTGGTCATTATCCGCAGGATTACTGGGATCCTGATACGATAATTGCTGAGTTAACAAAGAAAAAAAGTCTTCTTGCGTTAACGCATCACTTTCACCATCGCTGGTCGCTACTTGCTTTTCTTGCCAGCGTATAGAGTCTAAATAGGATGAAGATGTACTAATATCGTTACTCATAACCTACCCTCGGTTACCGCTGCCCTAGCAACAGTGTTTTACTTAGCATTTGCTTTGCTGCATCAGCAACTTGCACGTTTGTTTGGTAAGAACGAGAGGCAGAAATCATATTTGCCATCTCCTCTACAACATTAACGTTGGGTTTATAGATATAGCCATTTTCATCCGCACTTGGATGGTTTGGGTTATATTCAATTTGTAATGGTGCATCGCTTTCAACAATGCCCAAAACTTTAACACCAACTGCGGAGCCCTGCTGATTACTTGCTGATGCTGAAGCTTTTGTTAGCTCAGCCGCAAATACAGGTTGGCGCGCTCGGTACGTTTTGTCTTGAGATGAACTAATGGTATTAGCATTAGAAATATTACTAGCTGTAGTATTTAAGCGAACGTTTTGTGCGCTCATACCCGAACCTGCAATATCAAAAACATTATATAAACTCATAATTTTTATCCTTGACTACCGAGAGCTTTATTCAGACCCTTGAATCTGCCGCTTAAAAATTGCAAGCTGGCCTGATACTCCATAGCATTCTGTGTATACAAGTTTCGTTCCACTTGTATATCAACCGAGTTACCATCGCCCGTATCTGATTGATTTGGCAAACGAAATGATTCAGAGTTGCCCATACTATGAGTACCTCCACCAATGTGTTTATCGTTAGTTCTTACCATGGTATTGCCGCTTTGCTGGGTTGACCTTGCCGCTTTTAATGCCGAGGCAAAGTCTATATCTTTTGCTTTATAGCCAGGCGTATCAGCGTTAGCTATATTAGTTGCAATTAATTCTGCTCGCTGTGAACGGATCAACATGGCTTGCGGATGCACACCTAATGCTTTATCAAAACTGATAGCCATAACCTTCTCCAAAAAATTGACTTACCCATGGATAAAGCAAAAAATAAGCCATTTATAATAAGGAGAGTTATATTTTTATAAGGCCATGTATCTAAATAGAAAAACGACGCTGAGTGCGTCGTTTTAGGGAAAGGAATTAGCTTAATTATTTCTTTTGGTAAATAATACCGGGGTTGCATCTAACCATATCGAACTCAGTACTTAAGCCAGTCAAGGACTCTGACGCGCCTAAAAACAAGTACCCTTTTGGATTTAACGCTTGTGCAAACTGATTAATAATTTTAGCTTTTATTTCAGGTGCAAAGTAAATAAGTACATTGCGGCAAAAAATAATATCAAATTTGCCCATTAACGCGTACGAATCAAGCAAATTTAAATGCCTAAAACTAACTTGTTTTTTTATTGTATCGTTTACTTGTGCCATACCGTTGCCGCTATCTTTAAAAAACTTTTTACGGCGTTCTGCCGATAAGCCTCTGGCAAGTGCAAGCGCGTCGTATTCTGCATTTTTACACATATCGAGCATGGTATTAGATATATCTGTACCAATAATTTGCGCTCCCATACGTAGCACGCCAGGTTGCTTAGTTTGAAACTCGGCAACCGACATGGCAATCGAGTAGGGTTCTTGCCCTGATGAGCTGGCAGCAGACCAAATTTTTAATGGTCTTCTTAACTCTTTAAATTCAGGGAATAATTTATTTTGAAGTAATTCAAATGGGTATTGATCTCTAAACCATAACGTTTCGTTTGTGGTCATTGCATCAACAACAGCGGCTCTTAATTGCCGCTCATGAAGGCCAAGTGTTTTACTTACTAATTGTGATAAAGATTCCACATTAAATCGAGCCATGAGTGGAGCAAGTCGACTTTTAACTAAGTATTGCTTGTTTTCACCTAAAACAATACCGCATTGCTGCTCTAAAAACGAACGAAACTGGTCGTATTCACTTTGCTGCAAATCTTTATTATTCAAATCAATAACACCTATTTTTATTGGTCACTATGGACCCATTTTTTAACCGCTGTTGCTAACTCATCAGGGTTAAATTTGGCGATAAAGTCGTCAGCACCTACTTTTTCTATCATTGCTTGGTTAAACACACCACTCAATGATGTATGTAAAATAACATGTAATGGTGCAAGCTTAGGATCTGCTTTTATTTCAGCTGTTAATGTATAACCGTCCATTTCTGGCATTTCAACATCAGAAATAAGTAATGCAACTCGCTCAGTAATGTCATTTTTACAATCAAGTTCTGCTATTTCTTTAAGCCTAATTAAAGCTTCTTTACCATTTTTAGCAAGCTCTGTTTGCACGCCTAACGGCTCTAGGGCACGTTTAACTTGGTTACGCGCAACAGCGGAGTCGTCTGCAATAAATACGATACGCTCGCCTAAGTCTTTTTGAATGTCGCCACTTTGTGCAACTTCAGCACTTACTTCTGTATTTACTGGGCAAATTTCGTTGAGAATTTTTTCTACGTCTAAAATTTCTACTAATTCATTCTCGATTTCGGTCACGGCTGTTAAATATGAATAACGCCCGGCACCTGATGGCGGTGGCATTATTTTTTCCCAATTCATATTTACAATACGCTCAACCCCGCCCACTAAAAAACCTTGAACCGAGCGGTTGTACTCAGCAATGATGATAAAACTGTCTTTAATATTTTCTATTGGGCGCCCGCCTACAGCCATCGACAGGTCGATTACTGAGATAGTTTGACCACGAATATGAGCAACACCACGAATATAAGCATTCGATTTTGGCATACTTGTAAGTGGAGGACATTGCAATACTTCCCTCACTTTAAATACATTAATGCCAAAACGCTGACGCCCTCTGAGCTTAAATAAAAGTAATTCTAGGCGGTTCTGCCCAACCAACTGCGTGCGTTGGTTTACTGAGTCTAAAATGCCTGCCATTCAAATCTCCTAAAGAAAACAAATAATGCGGAACGATAATTGCTTCCTATTAATAAAGCTACATAACATCGCGGGAGCGTCTACTTTTTGACGCAAAATATTTATACCCTGTTTGAAACCATAAGCATAGTCGAAACATTATGAGTTTGTTAAAAAAAGTCAGAAGATACAGTGTTTTTTATTTTGTTGCTAGCCTCTGCTTTGCATTCCCTTTGCAGGCCAAAGTATTTAGCAAAGATTTATTACAAGAGATGGCTGTTGCTTATATAACTGAGCAGATTGGTATATTAAAAAATACTAATATGCAATTAAGTGCACTGCCTTTAGATAGTCGCATTCCTGATCGTATTTGTAATTCTGACCTTGAATTATCAACTTCCGATGAACCACCATTTAACCGCCAAGTAACTTTACAAGCTAAATGTAATGATGCTCAAACATGGGCTCAATATGTCCATGTAAGAGTTGTTGAAATGGCGCCTGTTGTTGTAGCAATTGCTAACTTAGCTCGTGGTGAGGTAATAACTAAATCGCATTTGAGTGTTGAAATGAAACCAACTCACTTTGTACGAATACAGTATTTAGATGATCCCACAATTTTAATAGGTAGCAGAAGTAAACGAAATATTAGAAGCGGGATGCCCGTTTTACTAAACCAAATTTGTATGGTTTGTAAGGGGGATTCTGTTAATATTTACGCAAACCTCAGAGGCCTTAGAATTAAAACAACAGGTATTGCATTAGAAGACGGTACTTTGGGCGATCAAATACAAATTAAAAACAAAAAGTCAGGTAAAATTTTAAATGCGCGAGTAGATGGTGTAGAGTCTGTTCAAGTAAATATTTAATTTAGATTTATACTAAAGTATCCTACGTATATGCCGATAACTTGGCATAAGTTGGGTAATATACAGGTTTATTATTATGGTTAGTCAAGTTAATGGTAGTAATCAACAAGCTAATGCACTTACAAATGCAAAGCAACAACAAGTTGATTTAAAAAAAGATAATGCAAATACACAAGCTGCTCAGGCTCCTTCGCCTAAGGCTGCAAGTGATTCTGTAAGTTTAACGCCGCAAGCGCAGCAATTAAAAACGCTTCAAGATAAAGCACAGCAATCACCTGGCTTTGACAGCGATAAAGTTGCTGAGCTTAAAAAAGCAATAACTGAAGGTAAATACCAAGTGGATAGTGAAAAGCTTGCCAAAAATTTAGCTGATTTTGAGTTTAACGTATATGGCTGATCATAATAGTTTAATTAGCGTAAAACTAAACCAACAAGTAAGTTGTTTAGACTCTTTGCATACGCTATTAAACGACGAGCTTACTGCTATTGCCTCACGACGTGGTGCTGGTTTAAAAGAAATTGCCCAACAAAAAATGTCTTTTTTAACTAAGTTAAGCACTCTTGATAAAGAGCTAAGTAAGCTAATTGCTAGTAACGACTCACAAAATCCTGAAATATCTGAGCTAATAAGCCAAGTTAAAACTCAACTTGCACAATGCCAAAAACAAAATAACGTTAATGCTCATGCTGCCCGCCAAGCGCAACTAAGTGTTAAACAATTAAAAGAGATATTAATTGGCGCACCAACGTCAATGACCTACGATCAAGCCGGTAAATCTGTAAATACCGAGAGTAAACTGGTTCGTAACTTAAAAGCTTAAGCCCCAAATTTTACATTAAAAAAGCCTTATTGACTTATCAATAAGGCTTTTTTAATGTCCTTTATTCTTAAATTTAGTTATAAATAATACCAATTCACTTAATTATGTAAGCCCCCCCCTTAATAAATAATTAGGGGGGCTTTATTGGTATTAAATATCCGTTTGATTATTACTACTTTCAATTAAGTGTTTAATCATTTCCTCCGATTGATTTTGTACATCAACTGCAGGTGCTGCTGTATCAATGCTTCCCCCGCTTTGGGCTGGGGTATAAGCAATTGCAGAGCCTTCGTCTTCAACCAGTGTATTTAGCGCTATAAGCTGCTCTGCATCTTCGTTCATGATTACATCATCAATATTAAGCGGCTCCGCCGAACTCATTTGCACCGTTTGCTCAGGTGTTGATAGACCACTCAAGTTACCTAAATCTATCGTTTCAGTGCTTAATATGTTGTTGCTTGAAAGCAGATAAAACCTTTGTTATTGAACGATCTAAAATAAGTGGCAATAAAATACATCTGTTGAGCACTACGCAATCTGATTAAAAATTAATCCTAACAACAGCATAGCACTCAATATAAGAGGATGAGATATTTTGAATAACTTTTTTAATTAACTGGGCTATTTAGTAATAAGTTACTTTTTTAACTTCGCGTGGTTTTACTTCACCTATGTATAAATCGTGCACACGCTTCATATTAAGCTCAAGCTCGGTCACGTAAGTGTCATCTACTGCGTAAGTTTTAATTATTTGTGCACCTTTAATAAGCCCCTGCACTTTACTTTCTAGGTAATCGTCTTGAGCAATTGAACCTTCCACCGTTGTTCCTGCGGTAATTTTTTGCCCATATACTTGTTCAGTAAGCTCGCGGTAAGCCTCAAGCTTAGAAGCTTTAATTGCCATAAGTTGCTTTTGCGACGCGTTAGCGCCTTTTTGTAAGCTAATAGGTGCATACCCTATCGCTTTTAAAACTGGGTAATTATTTGGCTCTACATATTTATATTCAACATGCTTATCAAAAACGCTGCTACAACCACCTAAGGTTAAACACCCAAGTGTAATAAGTAATGAAATCGCTCGCATAGCATCTAGCCCTTGTATAGTAATTAGCAGTACATATGCACGTTTAATGCCATTTATAGTATTACCAAATAACATTGGTACAGTCCTTGCTCTACCTAGTTAATAGCTAACGTTTAATTGGAGTAAAAGTATGAAGTCGTTTTTATCATTGGCATTTGCAGGATTAAGTGTAACGGCATTATTAACTTTCTCCCCTTTTACTAAAGCGCAGTGGTATGAATCAACAGGCCATGCGAACGTTCAAAATGGTGATACGAGCGCAGCTAAATCTGCCGCTATAAAAGATGCGATTACACAAGCGTTAGTGTTCTCTGGCGCACGGGTTAGCTCGGTGCAAACCTTGGTAGATGGCGTGTTAATGCAAGATCAGCTAAAAATTAGCAGCCACGGCGAAATTCAAAAAATTGAACTGATCAGCGAAAATAAATACGACAATAAATTTGCTGTTACATTACGACTCGATATTTTTTCTCAAACAGAGCAATGCCCACAAAATAGTTTTAATAAGTTTGTGGCCGTTACACAAAGCCAACTTGTTCATCGTGAACATGCCAAAATGGGTCAAATATTTGACGTAAGCAAAGCGATTAGCAAAAATATTTTTACCTCTCTGCAAAAATCAAAAATGAGCGCAGTGCCTATTGCTTACTATAATAATGCAATAAGCGTTGATAAATACTTTTCGCAGCAGCACGACTATTCAAACGCTCAATTAGAAGAAATATCTTCGCGCAGTAACGCTCAATATGTTCTGCTTAGCCAAATAACCAGCCTTTCGACTAGCGACAAACTCAATAACGATTATGCATTTTGGCAAGACGAGGCGTATGAGCGCAGTTACAACATTGAGTTTGCACTGTTTGATGGCACTACCTATGAGCAACTTTGGCAAAATAGTTACCATACTGAAGCAATTTGGCCATTTGAAAAAACAACCATAGTTGACGTTAATAGTGATAGATTTTGGCAATCGCCTTATGGGCAAAGCATAACCGATATCAACCAAGCAGTAAGTTATGACATTCAAGCAGCCATGGCGTGTTTACCTACTCAAGGTAAAATAATGCATATGGAAAATAGCAAAATCGTTATTAACTTGGGTAAAGCTCATGGGTTAAAAAAAGGCCAAATGCTAAGCATTGCGCACCATAACTATTTAACCGACGCGGCAGGTAATGTTATGCCGCACACCATCACCACGCTTAATAAAATTCGTGTAGAGCAGCTTTATCAGCAAACCGCAGTAGCAGTCAGTATTGATGAAAAACCGCTACCTGGCGTGCAAATTAACGATGTAGTAGAAATAATCAGCCAAGATCTTTAGAGTTTTTTACTCAATTTAGCTTTTAAATTAGGGTGAGCCGATAACCACTCGCCCAATTGTTCTACACCAGATAAATGCGGATAATGCTTTCTGCATGCAAACACCACATTACGCTGCTGATTAGGGAATATAGGCAAGTAATCAATCCCTACACGGTCGGTACATGCCAACTTTGGTACAAATGTAATACCGTCATCCATGGCCACTAACGCTAATAATGTTTCTAAACTATTACCTTTATACTGGTTAGATACATCGACTCCTGCAGAAAAACAAAACTTTTGGGCTTGATCTTTAAAGCAATGACCATCACTTAACATTAATAGGCTGCATCCTTGAAGATCGCTCAGCGCTACTTTTTTATGCTTAGACAGCGCGTTATCGTGTGATACCGCCACTAAAAAATCTTCTTTGTATAAAGCAACCGTATGGTAATTAATAAGCTCTGGCACATCGGCTAAAATAGCAAAGTCGAGTTCCCCCTTGTTTAAAGCTTCTAAAATTGTTGCTGTTTGCATCTCAATAAACGAAAACTGGCTATCAATAAATGCCGCTTTCATCGATGTTAATAACGCAGGCAACAAGTAAGGCGCAATGGTAGGAATAATACCAATAGTTAATTTACCTTGTAGAGGCTCATTAGAAGTAGCAGCAAGTTCTTTGAGTATTTGCGTTTGTTCTAAAATAATCTCTATTTGCGTCAACAAACGTTCACCTTTAGCTGTTAAGGTAACTTGCTTGGTTGAGCGATCAAACAAAGTAACGCCAAGCTCATTTTCGAGTTTTTTTACTTGGCCACTTAATGTAGGCTGACTAACAAAACATGCATCGGCAGCTTTGCGAAAATGTTTATATTGCGCTATTGCTTTTACATATTCAAAATCTTTTAAGTTCATATTCAGCTCTATGTGATAGTTTATAACTATCAGTTTAATACAAACAAACGATTGGAACTATATTTAATTATTCACCATAATGGCTATCAACAAATCAAGAGGAACAAAAATTATGTTAAACAATATCGAAGGTCAAACGATCCCAAGTGTTACATTTGCAACTCGTCAAAATAACGATTGGAAATCAGTAACAACAAATGACATTTTTAAAGGTAAAACTGTTGTAGTTTTTTCACTACCAGGTGCATTCACACCAACATGTTCATCAACTCACTTACCACGTTACAACGAATTAGCAGGCGTACTTAAGCAAAACGGCGTTGACGAAATTGTATGTTTATCAGTAAACGATACCTTTGTAATGAACGCATGGGCTGAACATCAAGAAGCGCAAAACATTACTTTATTACCAGACGGCAACGGCGAATTTACTGACGGCATGGGCATGTTAGTAGACAAGAACGACCTAGGCTTTGGTAAGCGCAGCTGGAGATACTCTATGCTTGTTAAAGATGGCGTGATTGACAAAATGTTCATCGAACCAGATTTACCAGGTGACCCGTTTGAAGTATCTGACGCAGACACAATGCTTGATTACATCAACCCTAAGCAAGCTAAACCAGAGCCAGTAACTGTATTTACTAAACCTGGTTGTCCGTTCTGTTCAAAAGCTAAAGCGCTTCTTACAGAAAAAGGCTTTGCATTTGAAGAAATTGTTATGGGCTCAGGCGCATCACTAACAAGCCTTAAAGCAGTATCTGGCCGTGAAACCGTTCCACAAGTATTTATTGGCGGTAAGCACATTGGTGGCTCAGACGATTTAGAAAAATACTTTGCTTAATTAATAATTTTGCTCAATTAGTAAATATAAATAGGGGCACTGGTTGCCCCTATTTTATAAGGAAAAAATAATGAAAGAATTGCAAACCGACGTTGTTGTTATTGGTGCGGGTACTGCGGGTTTAAGTGCTTATCGTAATGCTAAACAATTTACAAATAACGTACTTATGATCGAATCAGGCCCTTACGGCACTACCTGCGCACGAGTTGGTTGCATGCCGAGTAAATTATTAATTGCAGCTGCTGAAGCTGCGCACTCAATCACAATGGCACCTGCATTTGGTGTACACAGCTCTGCACCACGTATTAATGGTAAAGAAGTGATGGCACGCGTTAAAAGCGAACGCGACCGCTTTGCCGGATTTGTAGTAGAAGCTGTAGATGAGCTTCCAAGCGATGACAAAATTCGTGGCTATGCTAAATTTTTAGACGCAAACCGCATACAAATAGATGATCACACCATAATTACTGCTAAACGCTTTGTTATAGCAACCGGCTCACGCCCTTCATACCCTGGCGTATTTAATAATTTTGGCGACAAACTTATTATCAACGACGACGTATTTGATTGGGATGACCTACCAGAATCAGTCGCTGTATTTGGCCCTGGTGTTATAGGCCTTGAAATTGGCCAAGCACTTAGCCGACTAGGCGTAAATGTAAAACTATTTGGTGTAGGCGGCGCAATTGGCCCACTTACAGATCCAGTAGTAAAAGACTATGCAAATACTGTTTTTGCTGAAGAATTTTTTGTAGATACCGACTCAAACGTATCTGACATGATGCAAGTTGGCGACAAAGCGCAGCTAACTTACACCGACAAACAAGGTGAAAAGCACACCGAACAGTTTGACTACGTACTTGCAGCCACAGGCCGAGTACCTAACGTAGATAAACTAGGCCTTGAAAACACCGGCATTGAACTTGATGAACGTGGCGTACCGCACGCAGACACGCACACAATGCAATGTGGTGAATCGAATATATTTATAGCAGGTGATGCAAGTAACATGCTCCCATTGCTACACGAAGCATCTGACCAAGGTGCTATTGCAGGTCAAAATGCTGGGCGCTTCCCTGATGTACGTATAGGTCTGCGTAGAGCAAAAATTGCAGCCGTATTTAGCGACCCACAAATAGCAATGGTAGGCGAAAGCTACAAGCAAATTACTGACCGATTAGGCCCATGTGGTTGTTTTGAAGTAGGCGAAGTCAGCTTTGAAAATCAAGGCCGCAGCCGAGTAATGCTAAAAAATAAAGGCCATATGCGAGTATACGCAGAGCAAGGTACAGGCTTATTTTTAGGTGCTGAGTTTATTGGTCCACAAGCCGAACATATTGCTCACTTACTAGCATGGGCTGTACAAAACAAAATGACCATACCAGAAATGCTTGATATGCCATTTTACCACCCAGTAATTGAAGAAGGCTTACGTACAGCACTTCGTGACTTAAACGCCAAACTTAAATTTGGACCAGACATTATTAACCATTGTATGGAATGTGGCCCAGGGGCATAAGCTTAGGACTTAGGGCTTAGGGCTTAGGGCTAAATAAAAATAATCAGCGAGTAAATTTATTTATTCGCTTTTTTATGCTCAACTTAAAGTGAGTGACAGCCAATCGATAATGCAAAATAGTGATATTAATTGATAACATACTTTTTCGTTGGGTTTCGCTGCGCTCAAGCCAACCTACGTATAAGCCACTCCGCCTGCGCGACAAAAACTTGAATAAGGTTTTTTATATCACGACCTAGCTTTAACTTAGTGCTGTAATATTTATTCGACTGAAGTGATAAATTGAATTAGATGTTTAAAATACAGAAGTATTAATAATCTTTTTTGAAAATGAATGCCTGAGTTAGCACTGCTACATATGTGCTAGATGAAGTTTGAATTTCAAAGCACCAACCTCGTAACTAATTGATTTTATTGGTAGCCCCTGCAAGAATCGAACTTGCAACTGCCCCTTAGGAGGGGGCCGTTATATCCATTTAACTAAGAGGCCACAAATAAGCTGTGTGCTTAGAGGTGTGAATTATAACGGCATCTGGTTTTTTATATCAAGCGACAACTGAACTTAATTGCTTGATAAGTATATATCTTCTTTATTTAGTACATAAATTGGGATTAGTTTTCGACTACTTGCGACGATTTTTTTTGTATGCGCGTTAATTACACGTGTATTTACAACAACAGCATCATGGCGATAAATTAATGTACCCGCTAATACATGGCTCGCCATTTGCTCTTCACTAAGCTTTTCAATATCACGTGAAAAAGCAAAATCACCACGGCTATTTACATCTATTGTTTGGGTTGTTTTAAAATCAACCACGCCATAACCAAACTTTTGTAACTGATGAATTAACGTCTCAGATATTTGATTACCCAATTGATTGCTTTTAGTAAGCGATGAATCAAGATCGACCAAGGTAGTAACGGCAATATTAATATTGGTGTCGGTATCACTTTCAAATTCAAGCGTATCAACCAAATCAAGTGCCATTTGCTCTACATAGTTAGCAAGTGTTTTATGGTGCTTAAGTGGTGTGAACTGCTGAGATGGATCGTATTCAACTTGCAATTGTATTGCTTGATTACTATAAGCAATATTAAGCTGATCATTACCACCGTTTACTGTGTAATCTGTTCGTGTTGTGTTTTCGTTATGCTCATTATTATGCGTCATTGAGCAGCCTGTTAACCCAATTAAAGTAGTAAATCCAACGATAGTAATTAGTATATACGACATAGTTAGCCTCACTTGCTTGCTTGCTTAAGCATTATGCCATCAGTGCGGTAGTTACTATTAAGTGCATCAACAACTGACTGCGGAATAAAACCTTGCGCAGTGCCTACTACGGCTTTGCTTTGCAGCCCAATAATACGTGCATTTACAAGGACTCCTCCTTGACTACTCACTAATGTGCCAGCGAGTACGTATTTAAAGTTTTGATCTTGGTTAAGCTCTAAATAATCTCGACTAAATACAAAGTCTCCTTCAGGTGTAACACGCATGTAGTCGGTTGTTTTAAAGTCAATAACGGGTATGCCAAAATTATGTAGCTCGTGCATAAAGCTTTCTGATATTTGATTACCCAGTAAACTACTGTCATTAAAATCATCATCTAAAAATACAAAGCTTGAAACAGCTAATGGTGTTTTTCCATTAACATATTGCAGATTTTCAACCATGTCTTGCATTATCCCGCGTACATAATGGTTTATGTTCTTTCGCATTGGCGGAGTCGGCTTAGTATGACTATTTTTTTGAGCAAAGTCCGATTGAAATAAACGGTCATTGGATACTGGATCTGCAACATCACGCTGATTATTAACGAGTTGCGTTGTTTGGTTATTATTTTGAACCTGGGTCTCATCCGTACCTGTATTCATACCATTTAGTATATGCGAACAGCCAAAGCCCAAAGGTAAACAGAGGGTAATTAATAGATTTCTCATTTTGTGCTCCTGGTTAGTATTCGCTGCGGTATAAGTAGCCATCGCGTTGCTGTATTTTTTCATTGCCCCACATTACATTAATTGGGATCTCTGTACTGCCGGCAGACAAAACTTGTTTATTATTAATATTTATCAAACGTGCATTTACAATATAAGCGTGTTGCTGACGGGTCACTGTGCCGGTAATAATTAAGTCAATATTCTGACGAGCGCGTAATTTATTTAAATCACGACTGAGTATACTGTCGGCATGTTCTGATAAGTTTAAGTTGTTTCCCAATCTATACTCAACGGTGTTATATCCCAGTTGGGTCATTTGAGTTAAAAGACTTTCTTGGATCTGTTGGCTTAAACCAAAACCTTGCTCTGTCATTAGTTTTGAGTCGATCTTATCGGCAAGAAAAAAGCTACTTACACCAATACGTGCATTTCTACTTAGCGGCCCTTGAAGATTATTAAGTTGGGCTGTTAAGTTATTAACGTATTCGCTTACTGTGTAGGCTGCCATAGCTGCTTTGGGAGCATTAGTACTGACACTCGGCTCGGGTTGAGGCGTTAAACTACAAGCTGCTAGGTTTACAAATAATAAGGGCAATAACAGGCGCATAGTTGCCATCCTCTTTTAAATATATAAGAGTTAAAGCAATTATTATGCCTAAAGATCACTGTTTGTAAGGTTGTTGAACATAATAGCTAACAAAACATGCTACTTGTTGCTTTATAAGAGCTAAACAATCATTTTTCGCATCCGCTGAATTGCTATAAGCACCTAACTTCAATCGATAAAAAGTTGTGTTATTAACACTTACGGTTTCTACATTTATCTCAGTGGATAAGATGATATTTTGTGGTATTTTTTTTGAAATTCGCTGAGCTTCTTTTGCAATGCATTTTTATTTTTAAAAGCGGCAATTTGCAAAGCAAACAATGCCGAATCGGTTTTTAATATACTTTCGTTATTAACTACATCATTTACACGAGTATTTAGAACATCAGACTCATTTAGTTGTTTTAGGTTAGTAGCAAGCTGCGTTAATTTATTTTCTAACTTGAGTAGCTGCTCTACTTTTGGTTGAGAGCTTTCCCATTGTGCCGCAGAGCTTTTGAGCAGCTCCAAATCAGACTTTTCAATAAGAATCGGTTGCGGGGTTGCTTGAGCCATTTTAACTTGTTGAGATGAGTTACATGCAGATAAAACAAGTACACCCATTAGCATCATGCATTCTAAGCTCCGTTTTAAAAGCATTTTCCTTCCCTGAAATGACGTTGTTTTATGGGGTCATATACCCCTAAACGCATTTAATTATGAAGGGTGTATTTTATGGATAAACAGATTTTAAGCAAGTTTCTATTTTAACTACAGCTTTACTGGCTTATCAGTGTAGTTACTTACTATGCAATCGAGTTTGTACAGTTTGAATACGTCACAGTCTGCTTTTGCATTTTTAAAGTTTTGGTAAGAGCCAAGTTTCAGCCTGTAAAACATTTTGTCGTTTATTTTGGCGGTTTCTACGTTAGTCAATATTTTGTCTCTAAACAACGGTGCTGCTTTAGTATTTAGCTCTTGCCATGCTTTAGCCATACCTTGCTCTGAGTCAACCGAAGCTACCTGTAAAGCAAATACATGTTTAGGTTTATTTAATTTTACAGTTTGTTTTTTATTACTGTAATTTTGTTTGACTTGTTGGCGTGATTTAACATTACGTGTGTTTCGTGGTGAGCGTACAGACTTGCTGCTATACCCTTGATTAGACTGCGCAATAGCTTTGCTGTTTATAATATCGATATGATTTACGAGGTAAGTTATTTCTTTTTCTAATCTTAAAATTCGCTCTATGCCTTCACGAGCTTGTTGCCACTGCATTGCGGCATCTTTTAGCTGTGCAAGTTCAAGGGCTGTAATTGATACGTAGTCAGGCGAGTTACTTTGAGGTTGTTCATCAATGGTTTTTATTTCAGGCGAGACGCTGCATGCTGTACCAAATAAAAGCATTAGCAAGCTAAGTAAAAGCCGAATGTTATTTTTTTTATATATAAACATGTATTAGTTGTCCTGAAAGCAGTGTTTTTACACTACATTTCAGTTAAACATTCTCACAAGAAAGCGTTTAACTTTATTTAAGCTGTGAGCTATAAAACTTAGCTCTTCGCATGCTTGTCAGTGTTTCGTAAAACACAACGTTGCATACTCCATCCCTTCCTTGAGAGCATTATTTAATACAAATTCAATGCCAATTAACACAAACTTTACAACATAAATAACAATATGTCTGTAATGACTTAAAAACTTTTATTTTAGAGCTATTCCTTTTCTTATTTGATTCTAGGTCCTGTTGACCTTTCAGGATTAAAATTTGTTCAATCTAGGGGCTATTTAATCGCGGCGCGAGGTTTGTAACCTAGTGGGCTCGATAACTGCTCCTGCATTATTCTAATGGCTTACATCCATGTAAGAATAAGTAAAAACCGAGTAACAAAGAGTAAATTGCCCCGGGGCAGAACCCTTCGGGCAGCGCATGTTTGGCATCTATGCTACGTTATCGCCTATTTATGGGGAATAACCACACTACATAGGCTCTGCCTTGCCTAAATACCAAACAGCCTGCTGCAAATTTAACCTCGAAAGATAAACAGGCCCTGATAAAACTCATAAAAAAGGCGCCGATATAGGCTGTCTCTTGATCACAAGTCTGACTCAAGAGATTTTGCTAAATCGTAGCCTTCCAGGATGGCTTGTAACTTAAGCCATCCTTTCCATAACACTTTCACAGATGCACGCCCTGTGCGCTTGGTA
>NZ_JACGWD010000016.1:0-61615 GCF_014077565.1 Pseudoalteromonas sp. 5Ae-yellow | reverse complement strand
GAACGTTTTGAGTCGCTTTAGCGTCTCAAGGGATGCGAATAATACACCCTTTATTTTTCGAGTCAACACTTTGTTTTAAACTTTCTTTTGGAAGATTTAAAACCGAAGTTTTATTTAACTCTCTGAGGTAGTTCGTGCCTCGCTATGCGTTGTCCGCTGCGCGTCGCCATATCCCGTCTCAGTGGGGTCGCATTATAGGGAGATCCGAAAACAGATCAACCCTTTTTTGAAGAAAACTTGAAATAATGTGCTGTTCGCGCATATTTACATCGAAATGGTTACTTTAAACACTAAAAAGGCCCTGATGGGCCTTTTTAATTAGTTTACTATGAGCTTCCACCCAAGTTTACCTTGCTGTTTAGACTCTTGTTGTAGCTCGCTAGCCATTAATGGATGATCTTTTAACCAGTTACTTTCAAACTTAAGGTCTAACACTTCATTTTTAGCAGTTAACTCAAACTTAGGCAGTACATCATCTTGTCTGCGCATTGATAAGATGACTGCTATTCGTAGTAATCTCACTATATATTGCGCTAATAGACTATTTACGCCGAGTGAATTAAAACAGCCTTTTGGAAAATCAGAACGATGCGCATCAGCTACCGCTACTATTAATTTATGCTCTGACTGTGAAAAACCAGGCATATCAGTATTTTCCAAAATATAAGCGGTGTGTTTATGGTACTGCTTATATTCTATTAGTAATCCAATCTCATGAAGCTGCGCTACCGCTTTTAATAGTGGTAACCCATTTAAACTTTCAATTGGCCAATCTTTATTAATACTTATCGCTAACTGCATAGCCAAGCTTGAAACTCGACACGCTTGTTTTTGATCAACGTGATAACGACTCATAAACCCATCAACTGTGCGTTTACGAATGTCGTTATTATGAAACTCCGGAAGCATGCTATATAAAACACCTTCACGCAGTGCTCCACCCGCCAATCCCATTTTTTCTATTTCAAGAGATTCAAATAGTGCGATTAAGATTGCGAGTCCTGATACAAATACCAGTCGACGGTCTTCACTTAATCCAGGAAGGTCGAGCGCTGCAATGGTGCTAAATGCAATTGCTTGCTCTTTTATAGTGTTGAGCTTTTCAAGCGTGAGTAAATCGTCAAGATTTTGAGCGACCATAATTTCTTGAATTGCTTGCACTGTGCCAGAAGCACCAGATGCAATTTGCCATCCCGCTGTTTTATATTCTGGAGAAATTTCATCAATGACTGTACGAGCTGCCTTTATAGCTGCGTTAAAGTTACCCTTACTTAATTGGCAGTCTTTAAAGTAGCGTTCAAGATAGGTAACACACCCCATATTGAGGCTTTTGTAATGTAAGGCATCAAATGCTTTACCAATTACAACTTCGGTACTTGCACCACCAATATCAATAACAAGCTGTTTGCCAGTACAAGATGAAGTATGAGCAACACCTTTATAAATTGTGCGCGCTTCTAATTCTCCGCTAATAACATTAATGCTATGGCCAAGAATCTTTTCTGCATGGTTTTTGAATACTTCGGCGTTAGTTGCCAACCTTAAGGTAGCTGTTGCTACTATGGTGATGTTTTTATCTGGGATATCTTGTAGACGCTCAGCAAAAAGGGCAAGGCATTCCCAGCCTCGCTGCATTGCTTCAGTGCTCAATACGTTATCTTTATCAAGCCCTGCGGCTAATCGGACTTTGCGTTTAACACGTCCAATTGTTTGTAGACCGCCAGCAATTGATTTGGCTATAAGCATATGAAAGCTATTTGAGCCCAAATCAATAACTGCGTATACATTTTTTTGCGGTTTAAGTTGCCCCACCGTTCAAAAACCTCTAGTTACTACTACTTATACAAACGGTCGCTTACGACCGTCCTTTTTGGTAACTATTATTTGGGCGACGTCCGCTGTTATGACTACGGTTACGTGGACCATTTGAATAGTTGCGCTTTCTTTGAATAATAGGCTGAGTTAAATCATCTAGCAATGCTGTTTTATCATAATGAGATAAAGGAATGCTGTGCTCTATATATTCTTCAATTTCATGCAAGTTATAAGCATATTGCTCACACGCAAAACTGATTGCGTGGCCTGATGCGCCAGCACGACCAGTACGACCAATACGGTGTACATAATCTTCACAATCGTCAGGTAAATCAAAGTTAAATACATGACTTACTTCTGGAATATGAAGACCACGCGCAGCAACATCTGTAGCAACTAAAAAGTCTAAGTCGCCTTTGCTAAACTGCGCTAATATAGTTTGGCGTTTTTTCTGGTTAACATCACCAGTAAGCATGCCTACACGATGACCGTCTGACTTAAGCCAAGCATAAACAGTTTCACAACTGTGCTTAGTATTTGCAAACACGATTGCTTTCTCTGGCCATTCTTCTTCAATTAAGGTTAACAACAGCTTAATTTTATCTTCTTGCGAAGGATGAAATAGCTCTTCTTGAATACGTTTACCCGTTTTAACGTCAGGTTCAATTTGAACATGCTCTGGGTTTGTCATGTGCTCAAAAGCTAATTCTTGTACGCGATATGATAATGTGGCAGAAAATAATAAGTTTAAACGCTTTGATGTATCTGGCATACGATCGAACATATAGCGAATATCTTTGATAAAACCTAAATCGAACATACGATCAGCTTCGTCAAGCACGACTACCTCAATTTCATTAAGGGTGTAACAGCCTTGCTTATACAGATCAATTAGACGACCTGTAGTACCAATTAAAATATCAACGCCTTTTTCTAGTTGTGCACGTTGTTTTTCGTAATCTTCGCCACCATATACTAAACCTAAGTTAAGATTACAGTGCGGCGCTAAAATTTTAGCATCTTTGTGTATCTGAATCGCAAGCTCCCGAGTAGGGGCCATGATCAGGGCTCTTGGATGTTTACTAGGTGCTTTGCTAGATTGTAATAACCGATGGCACGTGGCAGTTAAAAACGCCAACGTTTTGCCTGTACCAGTTTGAGCTTGGCCCGCGATATCGCGTCCATCACAAATAAAAGGTAGGCATTTTGCTTGAATAGGTGTGCAATATTCAAACCCATTCTCGGTTAAACCGGCAACCACTTCCGGTGCGATAGCAAAGTCTGAAAACTTTTTATCGGTTAAATGTGTCTTAGTCATAGCGTTTAAGCATAACGTTTAAACTTGCAATAAGAAACAAGAGTGTTTAAATACGCACTAAATATTTCGCCTAACTAAATCGGAGAGCGCAATGAGCGAGAAAATAATCCAAATTACTGACGATAGCTTTGAAGCTGACGTATTACAATCAGACAAACCAGTACTAGTAGATTTCTGGGCTGAATGGTGTGGACCTTGTAAAATGATCGCCCCTATTCTTCACGAAGTTGCTGATGAATACGACAGCCGTGTGACTGTTGCTAAATTAAATATCGACCAAAATGCTGGCACACCGCCAAAATTTGGTATTCGTGGTATTCCTACTTTACTTCTTTTTAAAGATGGCCAAGTAGCTGCAACGAAAGTAGGTGCTCTTTCAAAAACTCAACTTATCGAGTTTTTAGAAAACAACATCTAACTGTAAGCTAGAACAATAAAAAGGGCTTTTTGCCCTTTTTTAAATTTATTTTGTATAAAGACTGGACGCTTTGCCAGTGAACTGCTAGTTTATAAAGCCAACTAATCCTTAGTTATATTCAACAAACCTCACTCAACGATCAAAGCGATTTTGAGTATGACAACTGTAATAAAGAACCCACCAATATGCATTTACGCGAATTAAAAGACAAGTCCATTAAAGAGCTTGTAGACTTAGCTGAGTCCATGGGGCTCGAAAACGTAGCCCGCTTAAGAAAGCAAGATATCATTTTTGCCATTCTTAAATCCCATGCCAAAGGCGGAGAGAATATCTTCGGCGGCGGTGTATTAGAGATTTTACAAGATGGTTTCGGCTTCTTAAGATCATCAGAAGCCTCTTACTTAGCTGGCCCAGATGACATTTATGTTTCACCTAGCCAAATTCGCCGTTTCAGCATGCGTACTGGCGATTCAATTTCAGGTCTTATTCGTCCACCTAAAGACGGTGAACGTTACTTTGCTTTACTTAAAGTAAATGAAGTTAACTTTGATAAACCTGAAAACTCTCGAACTAAAATTCTTTTTGAAAACCTTACTCCATTACATGCAAACGAACGTTTTCGCATGGAACGTGGTAACGGCAGTAAAGAAGATATTACAGCCCGTGTACTTGATTTAGCATCTCCTATTGGCCGCGGCCAACGTGGTTTGTTAGTAGCTCCGCCAAAAGCGGGTAAAACAATGCTGCTTCAAAATATTGCACAATCAATTACGCACAATCATCCTGATGTAACATTAATGGTTTTACTTATTGATGAACGTCCGGAAGAAGTAACAGAGATGCAACGCCTAGTTAAAGGTGAAGTTATTGCATCAACGTTCGATGAGCCAGCTTCTCGTCACGTACAAGTTGCCGAAATGGTTATCGAAAAAGCAAAACGCCTAGTTGAACATAAAAAAGATGTTGTTATCTTATTGGATTCAATCACTCGTTTAGCACGTGCTTATAACACCGTTATTCCTTCATCAGGTAAAGTACTTACTGGTGGTGTTGACGCTAACGCATTACATAAACCTAAGCGCTTCTTTGGTGCTGCACGTAACGTTGAGGAAGGTGGTAGCTTAACAATCATAGCTACAGCTCTCATCGATACTGGCTCTAAAATGGATGAAGTTATCTACGAAGAGTTTAAAGGTACTGGTAACATGGAACTTCACCTTAACCGTAAAATTGCGGAAAGACGTGTATTCCCAGCTATCGACTTTAACCGCTCAGGTACTCGTCGTGAAGAATTACTAACAAAACCAGATGAACTTCAAAAGCTTTGGATTTTACGTAAAATTGTTCATGACATGTCAGAAATTGATGCAATGGAATTCTTAATCGATAAACTATCGATGAGCAAAACCAATGATGAATTTTTTGATTCGATGAGACGCCAATAAAAGCGTTTTAATTGAATAAAAAAAGCGCCTAAGGCGCTTTTTTTATGTCTGGATTAAATACAGTTTAACTCTCATTATACTTTTTAAGTACACTCTGCAGTGTATCAACGAGCGCTTTAAAATCATTTGCACTGCTTTTTTGGGTTCTGTGTAGAAGTGCTCTGTCTAAATTTTTAGCCGATTGCGCAATTTCATCCAAACCAAACATTTGTGCAGCCCCTAAAATGCGATGGCTATCTTTTTGTAGCGCACCTAAATCTTCGCTTATAAAATGCTGGGTAATCGTTTCACTCTCCAAAGCAAAGCTCTGCTTGAAACTAATCACAAGATCGCTCATATCAACTTCATTTTGCTTTATAATTGGCTGATCTTCTGCATTATGTAGGTGATTAGAGAGCGCTTTATAAAATGACTCTTTGTCTATCGGTTTACCTAAGTAACCTGTAAACCCTAACTCTAAGTAACTATCTACTTCATGACTCATAGCATTTGCTGTTAAAGCAAAAATAGGCCGTTCAAAACCACACTGTTTCAATAGTTGGAAAGCAGAACGCCCGTCCATCACTGGCATTTGAATATCGAGTAATACTAAGTCAGGGTATTCTTTTAAGCACTGCTCTACCGCTTGCTCACCATTTTCAACAGCAATAACCTCGAGTCCCATTGAGCGTAAATAGCGGCTTATTAACCTACGATTATCAGGATGATCCTCCGCAAGTAAAACACGACCCGCCAATCGCTTATTTTCCTTAGAAGTACTTTGAGCTTCAATCATGCTTTGCGATTTATTTACTTCTGCGCACGGTAAAAAGAACGAGAACTGACTGCCCTTTTTGTATTCGCTTTGTACGCTAATATAACCGCCCATCATCGCGGCTAATTGTTGTGATAAGCTAAGGCCTAACCCTGTACCACCAAAGCGACGGCTAATGCTGTTATCTGCTTGGCTAAAGCATTCAAAAATAAGCTTTAACTGTTTAGAGCTCATACCAATACCGGTATCTTTTATAATAATAACCAGCCCTTGATCACTCTTATTTAAAGCAATGATGATCTGGCCAGCGTGAGTAAACTTAATAGCATTGGCACATAAGTTTATAAGAATCTGCTTTACGCGAATCAAATCGAGCTTAGTGTAAAACTCATTACCCACTTGATTGTCTAAAATAAGGTGTAGATTTTTTGCTTTTGCTTGGGTAATAAACATGGCATGTACGTCATTTACGAGCTCGACAATATCAAAGCACGAAATATTTAACTCTAATCTATTGGCTTCAATTTTACTTAAATCAAGTACATCATTTATTAAGCTTTTTAAATGGTCACTGTGACGCTGAATTACTCTTAATTCATCTTTAAGTGACTCAGGCTCATATAATTCATTAATTAAGGCATCTGTTTGCCCTAAAATAGCCGTTAGTGGAGTGCGAATTTCGTGACTAATATTAGCTAAAAACTGGCTTTTAACATCATTGGCCTCTCTGAGCTCTTGTGCAATTGCCTGCAATTCTGCAGTACGTTGCGTAACTTGTTCTGTTAACTGCTGCTTAGCGCGTTTTTCTGCACCACGACGGTAAAGTGCAATACCTGTTACTACAACTAACAGTAATAGTAAAAAAGAGAATAAAGTAAGCTGAGAACGCTGCGACATTTTCAGTTCTTGCACACGGCGATCTTGTTTAAGTTTTTCTATTTCCTGGTTTAATTGTGTTGCTTTAAATTGATGCTGAAGCACCGCTAGCGCGTTAATAATTGCCGTACTTCTGAGTTTTCGCAGCTCACTAATGTATTTTTGTTGCAAAGCCATTGCACTTGAATAATCGCCTTTACTCGCTTCAAGAAGTGCTTTGGCCCCCAAGCTTTCCCTAATTATTCGCTCACTGCCGTATTCATGGGCAAGTAAAATAGCTCGATCTAAATTTATTTGAGCCTCATCTAAATTGCCCTTAACAAACTGAATCTTAGCCAGCGCATGTAACGCATTAAGCTCTAAATTATGGTTATCTATTTTAAGCGCATAGTACTCACCTAATTTAGCTTGCTCGTATGCTTCATCAACTTTTTTCAATACTAAATTAGTATTTGCCAAATTAGTATATTGTGTAGATAACTTATTGTAATCATTAGCTGAAATATAATATCGCAGCGCTAACTGATAATAATGTAGTGCTAAATCAAATTGGTTGCTCTCCATATGAGCAACACCCATATTGTTATATACCTGCGCAATACCGCTTTTATCATCTAATCGCTGATAAACTTTAAGTACATCTTGATAAAGACTAAACGCACTATCGTAGCGTGATAAGCGTATATAAACGCCAGCTATATTAAGTAGTATATCGGTTTGATCTTGTTCACTGCCGTGCGCTTCGTAAATAGCTTTTGCTTTTAAATAAAACTCTAGAGTATCGCCTAACTTGTTCATATTAAAATAGGCCAAGCCAATATTATTTAGTAAATTTGCTTGTTCAAGTAATTGCTCATTTTTTTCAGCTAATACTAGGGTACGGCTGTATTCAATAATGGCTTTTTGAAATAAACCTTGATAGAAGAGCACCACACCTTGCATTTTAATTGCACGAAAGTGCTCATCAGGAAAGAATGTATCTGAAGTATGTTGTTCTAGTAATTTAAAATAGTGTAAAGATTCTTTAAAATTATCAGCCGATAACGCACTATTACCCAATGCCGAATAAACAGCGACACGCTCTTTTTTGGAGGCATCTTTATTAGTAAGTAGCATGTTTGCTAATTGTAATTTAGGCTCCCACTGTACTTCGTTTTTGAATTGCTCAAATAAAGAATCAGTATTTTGGGCATAACCAGGAGCTATTAGTACACAGCATATAGTAAATAAGAGGCATTTTAACTTGCCCAGCATAATTTTAATCCTTCAAACCGTTACTTATATCAGTGTAATCTTTATTGAAGATACACCAACTACTAGGGCCTAAACAATGCTTAACCCACTGATTGATGAGATTTTTGAGCTGATATTAACAAGGCAGGTTTGGCAAGTTCATACTTTAGCAGCAGAACTGACAAACCGCAGCGCAATAACAACACTCGATAAAAGCCCTGAACGTGATTTATTTAAACGTAACTTTTTAATTATGAATGCATTGTACCAACTGCAGGCACAATTACGCCCTCAAAGTTTACTCATTTCAACTCTGCATATCGAGCTTTTAGAAAAAGAAGATAATAGTTTAGTAACAACGAACGAAAATTTGCGAGATTATTATTTAGATTGGCGTAATTACGATACCGGTGAAGAGAAAATTGATGAGCTTTTGAATAGTTTTTGGCGTCAGTTTAAAACGACATCACCACAACAAGTATTAAATGACAATGAATTTAAAGCGTTGGCTTTAGAGTGGAAGTTACCCGAAAATTTCACTCTTAAAAACGTTCAAAAGCGCTGGAGACAACTTGCATTACAGATGCACCCAGATAAACCAAATGGTTGTGAAGTTAAGTTTAAAAAAATAAAATTACAATACGAGCAGCTAAAGGTAGCTGCTCGCTAATTTGTTAATTTAGCGGTTTAAATTAACGAGTAAGGCGACGAGCGCGTATTTTACGCCCTTTAATGTTGCCTTCGGTTAGTTTGCGAAGTGCTGGTTTTGATGAGTTACGTTCAACAGCAACAAATGCTACGTTATCAAGTACGTTAATTTTACCTACTTGACGACCTGCAACCCCATCCTTACCTGTTAGAGCACCAAGAATATCGCCTGCACGTACTTTTTGCTTTTTACCTGAATCAATCATCAAAGTAACCATTTCAGGGCGGTACGGCGGTTTATCTAATAAATTAAACGGCGGCATTTGCTCTGGAGTAATATCACGCTCGTAATGATCGCCAATTTGTGCAATTTTAAACGCTTCAGCTTCACCGTAAATAGAACAAGCAATGCCCTTTTTACCAGCACGTCCAGTTCGGCCAACACGGTGAACATGTGTTTGCGTGTCATGTGCTAAATGGTAGTTAATAACCATATCCATGTCATCAATATCTAAACCTCGTGCAGCAACATCGGTTGCAACAAGTATTGAAGCACTTTTATTTGAAAAGTGAATTAGCGTACGTTCACGATCGCGTTGCTCTAAATCACCGTGCAATGCAACAGCGCTGAAGCCTTCGTCAGCTAAATCATCACACACTTGTTGAGTTTCTACTTTGGTATTACAAAATACAACACAGCTTTGTGGTGTAAATTTAAGAAGTAATAACTTAAGCGTTGGATAGCGCTGCTTATTGTTATCCATTTTATAGAAGTACTGCTTAATTGTGCTTTTTGCTTGCTCTTCTTCTACTTTAACCATTTCAGGTTTTTTAAGTACACGCTTAGCAATTGCTTCAATGGCTCTTGGGAATGTAGCACTAAATAACAATGTTTGACGATTTTGTGGAATACGCTCAATAATTGCATCAAGTGTGTCTTGAAAACCCATATCAAGCATTTGATCGGCTTCATCAAGCACCAATGTTTCCACATCATCTAAACGTAGAGTACCTTTACGAATATGGTCATCAACACGCCCTGGCGTGCCAACAATAATATGCGCACCATGTTCAAGTGAACCTATTTGCGGGCCAATTGAAACACCACCACATAACGTCAATATTTTAATGTTATGAATGCCGCGCGCTAATTTACGCATTTCAACTGCAACCTGCTCGGCAAGTTCACGAGTCGGGCACAAGACTAAAGATTGAATACGAAAGCGTTTTACGTTTAATTTAGCTAACACACCCAAACTAAACGCAGCAGTTTTACCTGAACCGGTTTTTGCCTGAGCAATGATGTCTTTACCAGCAAGTACAGGCGGCAAACTTTGCGCTTGTACAGGTGTCATGTGGGCATAGCCAAGTGTTGATAAGTTATCAACGAGTCCAGCCGGTAAAGCCAAAGATGAAAAAGCAGTTGAAGTCACAGTAAGTTCCATAGCAATAAAATAACATGGGAGAAAGCCCCACTAATATGTTGCTTATAATAGCAGAATTCGTAATTGGCAACCATTAACAAACACATTATAAAACATGTTAATGAAAGATGTTGAAAATGATAGTAGTTTGCATTAAGATCGCGATTGTTTTTTACATACCTGCGCTGGAAGCAATTAATGAAACTGAATTCTATTTACATAGCACTATTAGCAAGCATTACAACAAGCACATATGCAAACACTACCGACCTTGAACGCATAGAAGTAAAGGGTAGCTACTTTAACGATTACAAAGTAGATAACGCTAATGGCGCAATGAGAACATCAGCTTCATTACTTGAAACTGCACAATCTGTCACTGTAATAACCGACACTATTATTAGCGAACAGCTTGCCACTACACTTGGCGAAGTACTCACAAATGACGCCAGCTTAACGGCAGGCTCACAACAACGAAATCGTGAGGTATTTAACTTACGTGGGTTTGAGCTAAGCTCATCAACAGGTTATTTACGTGATGGGCATCAGCATTGGTCGCACTACCAACAACCAATCGAAATTTTACAACAAGTTGAAGTAATTAAAGGCCCATCGAGCATTTTATATGGTCAATCAGGTCCGGGTGGCTTGGTGAACATGGTTACTAAAAAGCCTACAGCACAAACATTATTTAATGCCAGTGCCGATGTAGATCAACATGGCTCAACGCGCTTTATGGTAGATGCTGCAGGCGCCTTGACTGAATCTGAAGATTTACGTGCTCGCGGGATTTTAGTTAAACAAGATGTTGATTACTGGCGTGAATACCAAAACGGTGAAAACCGCGAGCGTGACCGCTTTTTAGGTGCTTTAGTTGTAGATTACGATATTAGCGACAACGCATTAGTACGTGTGCATTACGACCGCACGGACGACGAAGCAGGTTTAGATACGGGCGCATGGATAGACGATAATGCCAATGTAATTGGTGATGATAAAACAATCCGTGATATGTCTTGGGCGTTTACCGATATAACCGTAGAAAACCTAGGTGTAGACCTAGAAGTATTTTTAACCGATAACTGGCAAGTAAAGCTTGGCTATAACGAACAAACATTTGAACGCCAACGCTTTGAGTCAGCACCGCGTATGCCAGCTGGCTTTGCTGAAGGCGATAGTTATGAATCTCGCCCTTACGACCGTTTTGACGATTGGCAATTTAAAACTGCATTTATTGATTTTATTGGTGAATTTGAAACAGCTGGTATTCATCACCAATTCCTAGTTGGTGCTAACTCGCTTGATTACTACTACGGGCAATTACGCACAGCACTGCCTAAAGAAGAATACCTTTACTATTCAGCAGGTCAAGACGAGCCATCTCGTCCATCAATAAGCTATAAAACAGATGATACAATAAGCGAAACTGAATACGACTACTACGGTATTTACGTCCAAGACTTAATTTCGTTCTCACCAGAGTGGCAATTATCGCTAGGTGGCCGTTACGATAAGCAAACGCGTGAAGGCCAAAATAACGAATCATTTGTACCAAAAGTAGGTGTGCTTTATCACCCAAATGCTTCTGCAACTATATACGCTAGTTACTCAGAAGGCTTTGAGCCACAAAATGAGACCATCACCGACGAAACTGATATTAACTTCGGTATGGAAATAGATGCTGTTACCTCTGAACAAAGAGAACTTGGCATAAAATGGCAACTGCTTGATGACCGTTTACTGCTTAGTGGTGCCGTTTTCGATATAAGTAAAAATGGAACGCTGGTCACTGCAGACCTTGAGGCTCCTATTGGCTCAGTTACAACCGAGACAAATCAGGTTGGCGAACAACGCCACAAAGGCTTTGAAGTTGCAGCACAAGGCGCTGCAACAGATCGTTTATTTGTAATGGCCTCTGCGATGTATTTAGATGCGAACTATGAAAGAGCGAATGAGGAGCTGCAAGGTAAACGCCCAACCGACGCACCTAAATGGTCAGCATCTCTGTGGACTCGTTATGAGCTAAATGATGCGATTGCTTTTAACGCTGGTGCTTTTTATGAAGGCGAGCGCTTTGCAGATAGCGATAATACAATTACTAAAGATGCATATACACGTGTTGATGTAGGCGCCACTTATAAGTTTAACTTAAGCAATACCGATATTAACTTACGCCTCAACATCGAAAACTTATTTTATAACAACTATTTAGGTGGTGGCAGCACGAGTAATGTAACTGTTGGCGAGGGTACAAATCTTCGTTTAGCAGCGCAATTTAGCTTTTAAATAAATGCCTTAAATAACAGTGTTAAAATATAGCCCGCGTACATTTACGCGGGCTTTTTTTATATCTAAACGTTTATACCTAACAGCATTAAACCTATTACAAAGCCTATTCATCTCATCTATTTTTTATCATGTTTGTTACATGCTCTAATAGCGCTAATTATTAAAAAGGCCTACCCAAATGAAAAAATTAATTACCGCACTGCTGCTTACTAGCAGTATGGCTGCAAACGCTAACAGCGCCGAATTTACCCAAAAGCAATTACAACAAGTAGACGAAGTGCGCACCTCTGCACTAAATAGTGATTTAAGTTATAAATTACTAGAGTCATTAACAACTGAAGTAGGCCCACGCCTTCCCGGTACCGAAAACGATAAAAAAGCCGTGGCATGGGCTCAAGCCAAATTTAATGAACTGGGCTTTGATAAAGTATGGCTAGAAAAAGCCACGTTTCCTGAATGGCGTCGTTATAGCGAAAGCGGAAAAATACTAACACCAAGCGAGCAACCACTGCACTTAACTGCATTAGGTAACAGTATAAGTACGCCAAAAGATGGGATTACAGCGCCGGTTGTATTATTCGAAACACTTGATGAATTAAAAGCCGCACCGGCGAACAGTTTAAAAGGTAAAATTGCATATATTAATTACCGCATGAACCGCGACATAGACGGCAATGGTTACGGACCTGCTGTAAAAGCACGAGGTACAGGCGCTATAGAAGCGTCTAAAAAAGGCGCTGTTGCCTACATGATGCGCTCTGTTAGTACCGGGCATCATCGTTTTGCACACACCGGTGGTAGTTACTATAAAGAAGGTGTTACAAAAATACCTAACGTAACCATTGCTAACCCAGATGCAGATCAAATAGCACGCTTAGTCGCTTTAAATAAAGACGTATCGGTAAATATTAATGTGCAAACCGAAAGCCTTGGTGAAGGCACTGGTTATAACGTTATTGGCCAATTTAATGGTACCGAAAACCCTGAGCAATATGTATTAATTGGCGGGCATTTAGATTCTTGGGACTTAGGGACTGGCGCATTAGATGACGGCGCAGGCGTTGCACTAACAATGGCAGCCGCTAAACATATTAGCGATGTAAAACGTCCTAAGCGAAGTATTCGTGTGGCACTTTTTGCAGCTGAAGAGCTAGGTCTTTGGGGTGCAAAAGCTTATTTTGCAGAGCATAAAAACGAGCTAAGCAATATTGTTGCAGCCGCTGAGTCTGATTTTGGCGCCGATGTTGTATATGCTTTTGAATCAAATGTAGATGCCGCTTCGCTTCCTGTAGTACGCGCTATAGCAAAAGAGCTTGCGCCATTAAATGTTGAATACATTGGTAAAAACCAAGCGAATGGCGGCCCAGATCTAATTCCGCTTAAAAATGCAACATCAGCACCTATTTTTGAACTTGCTCAAGATGGAACAGATTACTTTGATTACCACCATACAGCTGACGATACGCTTGATAAAGTAACACCTGCTAAGCTTCGTCAAAATACCGCTGCATATGCTGTATTTGCTCTAATGGCTGCCGATGCAAAAACCACTATCAAGCCTAAAGCTCAAAATAAGTAATAACAGACATACTTACTTACAGTTTGTAGCTTTGACTAACACGCTTCTTGTTTTACCTTTAGGTAATTAAACAAGGAGCGTGCTTTATGTTACTTTTCAACACGAGTGAATCATTTCCACATTTTGCACAAATAACACGCTGCCCTCACTGCCAGAGCGACGCCTACCATTTAGTAAATAAAAGCCGCTATTTACGATTTAGCATTTTACCTATGCTTGCCTTAAAATTAAGCTATAAACGCGAGTGCTATCAATGCGGAAAAAGCGAACCGGTTAAAATACCGCAACTACCGTTAATAGAAAAACTAAGCCTACCTAAATACTTTATTGGCGTCTTTTTATTGCTTTGGATTGTTTCTTTTTTTTATCAACAACACCTTGATACCGAGACTCAAAAGCAAAGCTATTTGAATACACCTAAAATATATGACACCTATTTAGTACACGCCGACAAATTTACACACGAACCCTGGACCCTAACCAATTTAAAAATTGCTCAAGTTTTAAGTTTTGATAAGCAGTTTATTACCTTTCAGATAAGCAACTACAGCTATAAACGTAATAATAGTATTACCTTGGCAATGCGTACCAGCCAACTAATTCAAGACAATTACTTCTCCACTAAAACAATCACCCTCCCTCGTGATGAAGTAAAGCGTTTGTATAAAGACGAAGCTATTTATGACGTGCTGCGACCTTATGCCAACAGCCTTTATGGCGGGTTTGTGATGTTTCCTCCCAAACCTAAGCCACTATATAAAGGTTTAAAACTCGATAAAAACAATCAACAAGGCATTAATTATTTTAAAGATGGTTTGTTTATTGAAGCATTTAATAGCTTTAAGCAAGCTGCTGAAGCGGGTTCTCAATGGGGGCAATTAAATTTAGCGCAAATGTATCGTGATGGTCAGGGAATAGCTCAAAATTATCAACAAGCTATTTATTGGTATAAAAAGGCCATTGAGCAAAAAAATACTAAAGCACAATTTGAATTAGAATCGCTTTGTAAAATAGCTAACTGTGAATGAGTGAATTTAAATATAGCTGGCGCAACAAGTACGCCAGCTATAAACTATTTTTTAAATAACTTTGTATAACTTACATGTATGAGCACAACAACTAAGCCGGCAATAACACCTAACAAACCATCAAACAAGAGAGGCGCTAATACTTCTCCTGTGCCGCCAGCAACAGACTGAGCATAGCTTGTTACATCCACTTGAGTATGATGCAGTAACTCAACACCATGCACTAAAATCCCGCCGCCTACTAAAAACATTGCAATGGTGCCCGCAAATGCTAAAAACTGCATCAACCTAGGCGCTGCTGCGAGTAAGCCTTTACCAAGTAACTCTTTAAATTTATTAGCTGACACTTTAGATTGATTGAGTAAATAAAACCCGGCATCATCCAGCTTTACAATACCGGCCACTAAGCCATAAACGCCAATCGTCATTATAATTGCGATAACACAAAGCACTAAAGCTTGGTTAACTAATGTAGCGCCTGCCACAGTGCCTAAAGTAATAACAATAATTTCGGCAGAAAGAATAAAGTCGGTTCTTATTGCCCCTTTTATTTTTTGTTTTTCGTACTCAACTAAATCTAATTTTTCATCTTCATCTACCGCTTCATTGTGATGAGGCAAAAACTTAGCAAATACTTTTTCAGCTCCCTCAAAACACAAAAACAAACCACCCATCATTAAAAGCGGTGTTATTAACCAAGGCAGCCATACGCTTATTAATAAAGCAGCGGGTACGAGTATCGCTTTATTTAAAAATGAGCCCTTTGCCACAGCCCAAACAACCGGTAATTCACGCTCTGCTGCAACACCTGTAACCTGCTGTGCATTGAGCGCTAAGTCATCGCCTAATACACCCGCTGTTTTTTTTGTTGCTACCTTACTCATTGTCGCAATGTCATCAAGTAAAGTGGTTATATCGTCTAATAACGTTAAAAGGTTAGTGCCTGCCATAAAGCTTCCGAGCTCAAAAAATATTGCTATAAACATAACGTAAAGCGCTACTTTCACCAACGGTTAATTTTGCTTTGTTATTCTTACATTAGATTAAAATTTTGCCCTGTGTTTTAACTAACTTTTAAAGAAGATGGGAGGAAAAATGAAAGTATATTTAGCATTAATCGCTATTTTACTAAGCTTGTCCGCATGTAGTGATTTACAAACCAGTACTGCTTACCAATGCGATGATGAGAGCGTAAAACTCAATATCATTAATAATTCTGAAGCCGAACTTATCTTTAACAATAAAGTGCATGTACTTAATCACGAAAAAAGTGCATCAGGGAATAAATATATAAGTGAAGAGGTACTGTTTTGGGGTAAGGGTAAGGAAGCCATGTTAATCATTGCAGGTAAAAAAAGACAGTGCACCAAGGTTTAACATAAAAACAACCAATAATGCTACAATAATGCTACAATAATTAAAGATCCATTATTGTGATGAAGTTATGCGTTCAATTGCGATCAAACATAAAATAATTTTAGCCTTTACAGCCATTGGCATATTGGTGCTAACAAGTAGTGTATTTTTTTATTGGTCATTAAACAAAATTAGCGTTAACAATACCCGAACCGAAAAATTAGCGGTTCCGGTACAACAGTTCAGCAAAGATTTAAGGCTATCATTACTGTCTATTACCAAATTTAACGCCTTAGCTTACAGCCAAGCAAACCTTGATTTACTTCAACAAAATAAAAAACAGGCGCAAGTTGAGCAACAACAATTTAGCGATATGCTCAATTTGTTAAGCACTCAACTAAATCAACAAATAACAATGCAAAATTTACTCACCAGTACCAACGCAGGTTTCGAGCAACTGACTGAAGTAAGTGTCGCAATCTTTAGCGCTAAAGAGCGTAAGTTTGTAGCGCAAAATTCCACCATAGAATTATCAGCAACGTTTAACGAGCAACTTTACAATTTAAGTTCTAACTTACTTGATATAGAACTTTTAGAAGTGCCTGTAAAACAGCAGGCGTTACTTAATGCTATGTTTGGAACAGCGACCCGTATAGATGATTTATTGTTTAACTTAAGCAATAATATAAAAAGCATTACTCAAACTGCAAGTATCAATGATTTAAATAGTCATCAGCAAGATACTCTATTTCTACTAGATAACATTCAACCTAATTTCACCTATTTAGAGCAACAAGCGCTACCTTTTGATAATGCGTTTAATGCTAAAAATTTAACGGCTAAGTTTAATCAATTAAGAGAGTTACTTAACAACGATACAGGAATTTACGCCCAACAAAATAAAGTACTCAAAAGTGCTATTGCTGCGGCTCAAAATTTTGAACACTTTCAACAGCAATTTATAACAACAGAAGGTCAGCTTATTGAACTTAATAAATTGGCTGATGAGCGCTTTAATGCCTTACAAACTAATGCAAAGGCCGCCATAAATACAGGGATTAGTTCTGTAGTAATTATTACGATTGTTTTAATTATATTGATTATCGCAATCTCTATTTTTACAACTCGCGCAATGCTAAAACCGCTTAAAAAAGTAAACCGCGATTTAGCCCGAATCGCCTCAGGTGATTTATCAAAGCGAAGCCACCCACGTAGTAAAGATGAATTTGGTACTTTGCTAAATAACATAAATAAACTCAGTGAAGACCTTACTAACCTAATTGGTGCAATTAGTAGCGACGCCCACGAACTAGACAGCAGTGCTATTAAAACCAGTGAAAAAGGTCAGCAAATGACGGTTGTTGCACAACAGCAGTTAGAGCGAAGCGCGCAGGCAACATCGCTTGCACACAATATGCTAATCAACTCACAAGCGGTTTATGAACAAGCAGATAAAACATCAAGTGAAATAACAAACGCATCGCAATTTGCAAATGATGTAAACGAGATTGCTAATCAAAATAGTCTAAGTATAGAAACTTTATTGCAGCGTCTTGATAAAGCAGTAGGCAGCACAGAAGAACTCGCACAGTACACTCAGCTTATTGAAGCCATTGTTGAAACAATTAGTAGCATTGCCGAGCAGACTAACTTACTTGCACTTAATGCTGCAATTGAAGCAGCGCGAGCGGGTGAAAACGGACGCGGGTTTGCTGTAGTTGCTGATGAGGTTCGATCATTAGCTGCACGTACACAAACCTCGACTAGCGAAATAAACACCATGATCCAAACATTGCAACAACACACTAAAACAACTCAAGAACACATTACTGATGGCCAACACCAAGCCAAGCAATGTGTTAAAAACAGCACTGAACTAAATAAAGCCGTAGAGCGTATTAAAAGCACATTGTTGTCTGTTAATCAGATGAGTGAGCAAATTGCTCATGCATCACATGAGCAATTGACTAACAGTGGCGACATTCAACAAATAATGGCAAAGGTGACAGAGCAAGCAACCTTGAATGCCCAAAACGCGACAACCCTAGCAAGCGAAAGTGAAGACGTAAACCAACTTGCACACTCTTTAACGAGTGCCGTAGAGCGCTTTAAGTTTTAAGTGCAAGTAATGACTTGCCTTGCATGAAATGGGTATAATACTTTAACTCTTTTGCTTAATAGCGGCCCACAATGAAATATAAAGATCTACGTGATTTTATCGATTTGCTTGAAAAAAAAGGCGAACTTAAACGTATCACCCAAGAAATCGACCCGTATCTTGAAATGACCGAAATATCTGATCGCACATTGCGTGCAAAAGGCCCTGCGTTATTATTTGAAAACCCAAAAGGCTACGATATGCCGGTGCTTACCAACTTATTTGGTACACCAAAACGCGTAGCAATGGGCATGGGCCAAACAGATGTTAGCGAGCTTCGCGAAGTGGGCAAGCTACTCGCTTTTTTAAAAGAACCTGATCCACCAAAGGGTATTAAAGAAGCTCTAGGCGCTATACCTATTTTTAAGCAAGTGCTTAATATGCCTGCAAAAGAAGTTAAAAAAGCGCCTTGCCAACAAGTAGTTTTAGAAGGTGATGATGTAGATTTAACTAAATTACCTATTCAACATTGCTGGCCAGGTGATGCAGCACCATTAATTACTTGGGGCCTTACAGTTACCAAAGGGCCTTATAAAAAGCGCCAAAATTTAGGTATTTATCGCCAGCAATTATTAGGCAAAAATAAAATAATTATGCGCTGGTTGTCACATCGTGGTGGCGCGCTTGATTTTCAAGAATGGTGTAAAGAAAACCCAGGGCAACCCTACCCTGTATCGGTAGCATTAGGTGCCGATCCTGCCACTATATTAGGTGCTGTAACGCCTGTACCTGACACTCTAAGCGAATATGCATTCGCTGGCTTATTACGTGGCAGCAGAACCGAAGTTGTAAAATCTATTTCAAATGACCTACAAGTCCCTGCCAGTGCAGAAATAGTACTTGAAGGTTACATAATGCCTGGTGAAATGGCGCCAGAAGGCCCTTATGGTGACCATACCGGTTACTATAATGAAGTAGATGACTTTCCAGTAATGACGGTCACTCATTTAACGCATCGTAAAGATCCTATTTATCACAGCACATTTACCGGCCGTCCGCCTGATGAGCCTGCTATTTTAGGTGTGGCACTTAATGAAGTGTTTGTACCGATACTACAAAAGCAATTCCCTGAAATTGTCGACTTTTACCTTCCGCCTGAAGGGTGCTCATATCGTATGGCGATTGTAACAATGAAAAAACAATATCCAGGCCATGCTAAGCGCGTGATGATGGGAGTTTGGTCGTTCTTACGTCAGTTTATGTACACCAAATTTGTAATCGTCTGCGATGACGATGTTAACGCCCGCGATTGGGAAGATGTTATTTGGGCTATAACAACCCGAATGGATCCAGCGCGTGATACAACATTAATAGAGAACACACCTATTGATTATCTCGATTTTGCATCGCCAGTCTCAGGTCTTGGTTCAAAAATGGGAATGGATGCTACCAATAAATGGCCTGGCGAAACCACCCGCGAATGGGGCGAGCCTATTGTTATGGATAAAGACACCAAAGACCGTGTAGATGATATTTGGGAAAGCCTTAATATTGTTTAAGTGTTTATATGTAAGTACATATCAGGCTATAAAATAACCCTGCAGATATGCTAGAATCGAGCTATTCGATTGCGTATCTGCTGTTACAAGCGCTGCTAAAAGGTAAAAAATGCAAACATTAAAAGCTGAAGTTGTAGCTATCAGCCCACTTACAGAATTTGTTCATAAAGTAATTTTAAAGCCACAACAACCGGTGACCTTTGAAGCTGGCCAATACATGCAACTCGTATTAGGCGAAAAAGACAAACGTGCTTTTTCTATAGCTAGTCGCCCTTCACAGTGCGATGCAATAGAACTGCATATTGGCGCCTCAGGTGCCGATTCGTATGCAATGCAATCGTTAGAGCATTTACGAAACGCCCATACCACAGGGCAGTTAGTAGACATTGAAGCTGGCTTGGGTATTTCACAGTTGCGCCTGCAATGTGAGCGCCCTATTATTTTACTCGCCGGTGGTACTGGTTTTTCATACGCAAAATCAATGGCTGATCATTTAGCTGAAATAAAATGCGACCGTCCTGTGTTGTTTTACTGGGGCGTAAAAGAAGAATCTGCTTTATACGCACACACAGAAATGCAAGCATGGGCAGATAGCCATGAGAACTTTAAGTTTATTCCTGTAGTAGAAAATCCATCTGCTAATTGGCAAGGACACACTGGCTATGTACACAAAGCAGTAATGCAAGATATTGTGTCACTAGAACCATACGATATTTATATGGCAGGTCGTTTTGACATGATAGGTATTGTCCGTGATGACTTTATTATTCATGGTGCAATTCGTGAAAACATGTACGCAGATGCATTCGCATTTATCAAATAATTGAAATTTACTTTCAGTTATGAATAAAGGCACCTAATCGGTGCCTTTATTTTTATAGCAACAAATATTTAATAGTTAAAACCTATCAACTCCATCAATATAAACAATTTCCTAAATCCCTATCTATAAACCATACTTTGTATAGAACATCAGCGGGAGAGACCCAAATGCTAAATACAAAAGTAAAAGATTTTATGCAACGCAAGTTGCCAAATATCACACCAGATACAGAAATGACGACAGCCATAGCAGAACTACAAAAATTTAAACTACTTGGCGCACCAGTATTTGATAAAGATAAATGCTTAGTTGGATTTATATCAGAGCAAGAGCTGTTAAAACCACTTACGCAAAGCAGTTATTTTTGTGATGGGATGGTTAAAGTATCGCAGCTTATGCAAACAGAGGTAGTGACCGTCAGCGGCGATACCAACATTATTGAGCTTGCACAGCAGATGCAGCCTGGTAAACCAAAAAACTACCCTGTTGTAGAGGGCATTAAAGTAATCGGTATGATCAGCCGAGCAGATGTACTTAAAGCACTTTACGATAATTACATAAGCTGCCAAACACACTAAATTGCAGATACAAAAATGCCGCTTATATAAAGCGGCATTTTTAATGCTCTTACATTAACGTGCGCTAACGAGTGATAAAAGTTCTTTTTTATCGCCATCGCTTAAAAATGCTATTTCTAACGCATTTTTTTGGGCTTTTTCCATATCAGCTTGAGATAAGCCTGCTTTAGGTGCAGCAACGGTATATTCATACTCAATTTCAATACCTTCAACCGCAGGATCATCAGTATTAATACACGCTAAAATACCATGATCTAAAAACTGTTTAAGTGGGTGCTTAGTTAAATCGTTTACTGTACTGGTTTGAATATTACTTGTTAAGCATGACTCAATACCAATACGGTTATCGCGTAAATAATCCATTAGTTTTGGATCTTCAATTGCTTTAACGCCATGCCCTATTCTGCTCGCACCCAACTCATTAATTGCTTGACAAATACTTGGAGCGCCAAGTGCTTCTCCAGCATGGACAGTCGAAGCTAAATACGCATTTCGTACTTGTTTAAAGTGCTCTACAAACAACTCACCCGGGAAGCCAATTTCGTCACCGGCTAAATCAACAGCGACTAAATCATTTTTAAATGCGAGTAATGCATCAAGCTCTTTTTGACACGTTTTTACGCCATAAGTACGCGATAAAATACCAATCAAGTTAGCTTTTATATTTGCGCCCTTTGTTGCTGATTTAATACCATCAACAACGGCCTCTACAACGCCTTCTGGGTGTAAACCTTGGCTTTGTGCCATGTAGTAAGGGCTAAATCGAAGCTCCACATAATCAAGACCTTGTGCTTGTGCATCTTCAATGTTTTCAATTGCGATACGTCTACACGCATCGTAGTCGCCAAGCACAGTAACTCCCCAATCTAACTTTTGTAAAAAAGCCATGAGGTTTGGTTCAGGATCAATAACTTGAACATGAGGGATTAATGCTTCAACGTTATCTGCAGGTAGCTCTATATTAAACTGACGACCAAGTTCTAATATGGTTTGCGCACGTACATTACCATCTAAATGACGGTGAATATCTAGCAAAGGTAATTTTCTATTGATCATAATAGCAACCCAGTTTAGTTAAATTTGCGCGCATGATACGCAGATACAGTTATTTTTCAATTCTATATGATTTGCGGTAAGTTTTAGCGGTCATATGTCTGCTTTTTGTGCAAAAAAATGATATAGCCTATTTTCCTGATAAGTGATGCCAAAGAGTTTTAAAAAGCGTATCTGCATCAATAGGTTTGGTAATATAGCCATTCATTCCACAGGCTAGTGCCTTTTTAACGTCATCGTCATGGGCGTTCGCCGATAGCCCTATTATGGGTAAATCAATTAACTCTAAATCACGACGAATTACTTTTGTTGCTTTGAGTCCATCCATTTTTGGCATTTGAATATCCATAAGCACAATGTCGTAGCTATTTTCGGCTAGCTTTTCTATGGCTTCAAAACCATCGTTAGCAATGTCGGCAATACAGCCTTTCGTTTTTAAAATAGCATTAGCAACATGCTGATTAAGTGGATTATCTTCTACTAAAAGTAATTTATAGCCTGTAAATGATAATGTACTTACGTCTATTGCGTTGTATTGCTGCTGAATTTGCTCTGCCTTTGGTAAAGGCGATATTAGCGGCAAACTAAATGTAAATGTAGAGCCTTTACCTTCATAACTAACTAAATCAATTGCACCACCCATTAACTCAACCAGCTTTTTGCAAATACTTAATCCTAAGCCTGTACCACCATATTGGCGTGAGGTTGAGCTATCAGCTTGTGCAAACGGTTTAAACAATTGTTTCTGTGCTTCGCTACTAATACCAATACCCGTATCGTTAATACTAAAATAAGTCATTTTTTTCGATTGCCAAATTTTCAGAGTGATTTCACCTTCCCCTGTAAATTTAACCGCATTATTGAGCAGATTCAGCAGCACTTGTTTTAAGCGAATTGGATCGGTATTAATGACCAAATTTGATGTTTTATCAAAATCGAGACTTAACTTTATTGATTTAATGTCAGCCTCAAACTGAAGTAAATTAAGCATTTCATCCGCTAAACTCGCTACATTAATAGGCTCTTGTATTAAGTCTAGCTTGCCTGCTTCCATTTTTGAAAAGTCGAGCACATCGTTTAATACCCTCAGTAAAACACCAAGTGCCCCATCTGCTTGCTCTATGTAACTTCTAGCTTGTTGCCAATCGTTTTGCTGGAGCGCTAAATAATGCAGCCCTTTTATACCGTTAATAGGGGTGCGGACTTCGTGGCTCATGTTTGCTAAAAACTGCCCCTTTATATGACTCGCTTCATCTGCTTTTTGTTTTTCTTTGCGTAGTGTATATGTTTGCTTGGCCACTTGTTCGCGAATTTGTATGTTTGTACCAGTAACTGAAATCAAAAATGTAATCAGTAACCACACAAACAACATACCTACTATTTGTGCAAGCCAATATACTAACCAAGACGTTCTAACTATTGGTTCATATAACTCGACCTGCCACATGCGTTTGCCAATCAACAATTGATATTCTTTAAACAGCATTTGCGAGTTATCGGTATCGGCAATATAAATTGCCTGCTTTTTCCCTGGTATCGTTGTATCAAAAAAACTGGCTGAAATTGAATTGTTGTGATCAAATAACAATGTTTGCGATAAGCGCTTAAGGCTAACAATAGCGGCCACAAAACCTTGAAAATCATCTTCGGTAGATGATTCACCAAAAACAGGATATAAAAAGAGCACTCCCTTCTCTGATGTATTTTGGACTAAATTAATTGGCTCACTTAGTGCTAGCTCATTGAGTGTTTTCGCTTTGCTAAGCGCTACTCCTCTTACTTTACTTGAAGCTAAATCAAACCCTAAAACATCTTCATTACCTTTTAAGGGATATACGTACTTTACAGGAAAGTAATTACTACGCGTACCTGCAGGTTGCCAAGCTCCATCTAGTGACTTTTCTTTTATGTATAAAGGTTTGCCTGTGGCTGTATTTTCATGTGTTTCAAAATCAGTGAGTTTATTTGCTGATACATAAGGTATCCATTCAAATGCTAAAATTTCTTGGCTATAGTCCAATTGCTTTGAAGTAAACTGTTTAAACTCTTTAAAATTCACGTTATCACTACTAGCAAAGTATGTAGCTAGTAATCCTAAGTGAGCAGTAATACCATCGAGCTTCTGGCTTATAGCATTTTGCACAACAAGTATTTTGACTTCTTGCTTTTGAATGTCTTTTTCTTTTTTAACACTGGCAGCACCATAAAAACTAACGCTAATTAGTATATAAATTAATAGTGAAGGTAAAATCACCAGCATACGATGGCGTACTTGCGTGTAGTTAAAAGCAGCCAGTACTAGCGGTGTAAATATAAGTACACCAATACTGTCGCCAATCCACCATGCTATAAAATTATCAAAAATAGCATTGGTCGGGATCACATTATTCAATGCTAATAAGCTAGTTCCCACACCGGCTGCAATAACGCAACATATCGGCCCTGCAACTATTAAGCTTTGTATACTGTGTTTTAACGAAGATAAATCAAGCGGTGCTTTTATAACATTGACTATAATTTGACGACCAATCCAAGCCTGTAAAACAGAGGCTAAGGTGACGCAAATAGCTTGTAAAAGCACATTAAAATGAAGAATATCTACAGTGTTATCAAGATGAATTAAGTTAGTACAGAAAGCACCAAGAATAAGGCCAATAAATGACTTACGTCCCCAAATTAAAAAGCTCGCTAAAGCAATTCCTGAGGGCGGCCAAGAGGCGACCGCATAGCCATCTACAGAAAGAAGTGAGTTGCTAAAATACCCAGTAAAAAAGTAAGCACAAGCCAAGCTAAGGGTTAATATTAAAAACTTTCTCAATGCTTGTGCTCCTGGACTACAAAAAATGCTAAGTAGTTATAGTGTAGTCATTTATTGATATAAAACGAGCGCCTTTTCTGCTTGTGCACTATTTTTATAACTTAAAACAGCTTGTTCAGAGAACTGTTTTTTATTGCTACTATTCAGTGCTTTATCAAAAATCCTAGCTGCTAAGTCATAATCACCTTGCGCGTTGGCCAGGCAAGCCAATGCAAGTAATAATGAGTTATTTGAATCATCCTTCTTAAGACGATCTTGGATGCTTACTTGCAGTTTAGCTGCATCAGCAGACGTCGCTTTACTTAATATATTAGCCAGTTGCGCATGCTGTTCGTTGTGCTTAACCATTTTAATTAGGTCACCCTCAATAACAGCCAATTGACCCGCTTGCGCCATTTGCATTAAATAAGCAGTGTGTGCATGAACTTGCAGTTTTTTAGGTAGCTGTTTATATTTTTCACTCAGTTGACCTGCATCTAACGCATAAAAGTAAGCACTAAATAACTGCGTCCACTGTGCATCAGTAAGTGCTTTTTTGCGCAGTAAACGCGGCAAAAAGTCTTCCAGCGCACTAAAGTGTTGTTGCTGTACTAATACTTCTGCATAAAGTTTTAACTCAAGTGCGGTGGCTTTTTTAGCTTCTGCGCTAATACGCATTTGTGATTCAATCGCGCTACTATCGCCACTTGCCAACCATAGCTTTGCTACTTTTAGTTGATGCTCTGGGCTTATTTCAAATAAACGCTCAAGTGCTTTATCTGTTTGATTATTAGCAAGCGCTGCTTTTGCAAGTAATGCTAAGCGAATATCTTCAAACTTATCTGGTACGCTATTACCCGATAAAGCCTGTTCTACGTGCTCGTAATCATCATTAATAGCACTCCACAGAGCCTGCTCAATAGCTACTTGTTTGCGCTCTTGGCTACGTGCAAAAAAGCCATGCTTAGTATTATGATAAATCGATAATAAATAACGAATTAACTTATATGTTAAATATAAAACAACAGCGGTAATGACTGCCATTATACAAAACGATACTATCGTGCCTTCTATCGTCGTATTGTTAAATGAAATAAGTACATAACCTTTTTCATCTAGAACAAATGGAGTAACCGCTAGTACAACAACAATAGCTACAATTAAAATAATTAGCCCTATCATTGCGCCCACTCCTTAACCTTTTGTGTACTGTTTAAGGTTACTTTTGGATTAAAGTTAAGCTGCTCTTTTTCAAGTTTAGACAACGCTTTAAGTACCGTTTTAGTTGTATCATCGTCTTGCTTAAAGTACTCACCAACTAAACGTTTTGCTTCACTTAAGGCGCTAAAGAAAATACTCGCCTGCTTACTCATAAGTGCATCTTGTGCCTGAGTTATATTAAGCTTGATTCGTTGATTTATTAAATGGCGCTCTTGATCCGTAAGTAATGGCTCAATGGAAACACCCTCGTGCTGACGAATAGTAATAAAGCTATCCACAATTTTATTCCAGCTATTACTCAAGTTTTGCTGCCAATCACTCACATCACCACTTAAAGCATTTTCATCTATTGCAGCTGCTTCTTCTGGTAAATTAACTGCATTAAAAACTAAGTCGTCAATACTGCTTAGTACACTGTTTAGCTGTAAATAAATAGCCTCTGTTGCAACAGGTTTAAGGCTATCAAGTGTTTGTATATCTTGCATAATCGCTTGGCGAACTTCAACTGTTCCTGGGTGCTCACTAAGTAATCCATCTAAGCGCTTTAAAACAGCACTAGTGCCTTGGTAGTCTTTTTCAGCCCATAGTTTAAACTCAGCCATACGCTGTAAGCTGGTTACTTCTTGCGGGTTTAACGATGAGCCTTGTTGCTGCGCCTTTTGCAAAGCCGCTTTTAGTTCTTGCTGATTTTGAGTTGCACTTTCACTGAGTGCTGCGGCAACTTTTTCTTCACTATTAAACAGCGCTTGTTGCAAATTAGATTGCGCCGATTTAAGTGCTTGCAGCTCCTGGGTGAGTAACTTATTTTGCTCGCTTAACTCATTAACGGCTAGGTTTTGCGCCTTACCAGCATTTAATTTTTGATAAAACTCGTAACCCACGCCTGAGGCCACAATTAACGAAATAAGAAGCGCAAGTACTGCAACCTTACTTATTTTTTGTTTACTTTTGTCTGCCGTACTTTTTGTAGCTGTAGGGTCTTGCTTAGTTGATTTAGCAGAGGTCGTGTTAGCTATTGTTGGTGTGGCTTTTTCTGCCGTTACTGGCTTTGACTGTTCGCTCATGTTGCTACCTTGCTGATTTATGCAGGTAAACATAGCATTATCGCTAGCCCCTGCTGCAATGTGTATATTAGCCGAACTTACCTGTTGCAGCTTTAAATAAGCGGCTATACGCTCGCTAGCAACATAAAATCGGCACTGTTGTAACCATTGTAGTTGGTGTGCAGTAAGGCTTTTAAATATAGCATCAACTGCTGCATTACTTGTTATGACTATACCGTGTACATTCTGGCTTTTCCAGTGGTCTGTCCAGTTGGAGGTGATACTCTCTGTAGGCTCACGTTTGTACACAACACAATTATTTAAAAAAGCACCGCGCTCTTTGAGCGTTTTAGCTAACTCAGGGCGGCCACCTTGGCCCTTAACTAATACTATATTACAGCCATCCACCTCGGCGAGTGATTTAAGCGCAAGTAACCCTTCTGAATCATTCTGCTTTGGTACTGCTGCGCGCACACCAAATTGCTCATATATAACATCGGCTGTTTGTTGTCCAACCGCATAAAACTGCGCTTTGGTATTTATATCTGGTTTTAATTGCGAAAGTGCACTGACTGCATCTTGCGATATAAATATTATTTTATCTGCATTTAATAGCGGGCTAAGCTCTGTGCTGGAGGGTGTTAAATGTGTTATTTTTAATACCGGAAATAAAGACGCCTGATAACCCGCTTGCTCAAGTTGCTGTGCAAGGGCTGCGCCTTTTCCTTCGGGCCGAGTTATCAGAATATGTGTCATTTATGCGTCTCTATAAACTTCAGCTAATATTTTGTCTGCACCTTGAGCTAGTAATTTTTTAGCAAGCTCAATACCTATTTTTTCTGCGTCATTTACATGGCCGGTTACTTCGTCACGTAAAATTTCGCTGCCATCAACAGCACCAACTAAACCACGCAAATGTACCTGCTCGCCATCGACTAATGCATAAGCACCAATAGGAACTTGGCAACCACCTTCTAAATAGCGATTCATCGAACGCTCTGCGTTTACGCGAATACGTGTTTGGGTATGCTCAAGTGGTGCAAGTAATGCTTTTGTTACTTCATCATCAATACGACATTCAATACCTACAGCGCCTTGACCATTTGCTGGTAATGACACTTCTGGCTCAATGTAGTCAGCAATACGCGACTCCATTTCTAAACGAATAAGCCCTGCAGCTGCTAAAATAATAGCATCATATTGGCCGTCATCTAATTTTCCTAAACGCGTATTTACATTACCGCGCAAATCACGAATATCTAAATCAGGGCGAAGTGCCTTAATTTGGCACTGGCGGCGTAAGCTCGAAGTACCCACAATAGCGCCTTGTGGTAGCTCACTTAAATTAGCAAAATTGTTTGATACAAACGCATCACGCGGATCTTCACGCTCACAAATAGTATGCAGTTCTAATCCTTCTGGGAATTCTACTGGTACGTCTTTCATAGAATGTACGGCAATGTCAGCTCGGCCATCTAACATAGCTTGCTCTAGCTCTTTAACAAATAAGCCTTTACCGCCAATTTTGGCCAAAGGCGTATCTAAAATTATATCCCCTTGAGTCGACATTGGGACTAATTCTACGCGCACATCTGCATGAAAACGCTCAAGCTCTGCTTTTACAAATTCGGCCTGCCAAAGTGCTAGAGCGCTTTTGCGCGTTGCGATGCGTACTAATTTTGTTTTTTCTGTCATAGGGGTATCCAATTAATTACTGCGTTTAGCTAGTTTTAGTCAGCTAAAATTCTAAACTCTTTTTGGGCAATTAAATTGCCTTGCTCATCAACTACATCAACACGCCAATGGCCTGTTTGTGTGTCCATGATATTTTTTGTTGAGTACGTTCTGTAGCGAGGCGAAGTAACATTAAGTGTAATTTCAGCCATAGTTTCACCTTCAAACGACCAAACATGCTTAACTTGCTGGCCTTGAAGATTTTTAATCTCACTAAAAAACGATACACCTTCATCAAACTGACTTAATCTAATATCAGCAGCAAACACATTAGTGGGCTCACGCTTACTTACTTTACGAGTAAGTACCGCACGGCTAATTTTACCCGTGTCTATTTGCGCGCCCAAAGCCACACTTGCCACTTGTGCTGTCGGCGAAAAACCTTCAGTGCCACTCAATGCGCCATCATCACTTTCTAACTCTAAAAGTAAGTCGCTTTGACTTGCTGGCTCAGTTACGTTTTGAGCTTCTGCGGTTTCTTCTTGCACATCATTATCAAGGTTTGAGTTTAACTCTGTATTAATGCTTTCGCTTTGTTTAGTAACACTATCGTTGTTAGCCAATAAAACAGGGGGATTATTTACAAGCTCAGCTTCATCAGATGTATTACTTGAAATGCTTAGTTGAGCCTCATTTTGCTCAGCTGACAACGGTTCAATCCGAGCTTGCATTACCTCTGCAGGCTCATTAGGGGTATTGTTTACTGATGATTCAGGCTCAACTTCCGTTACTTCAAGGTTTGTCTGGTTTTGAGCGTTACCGCTAAAGCTTAAAAATTGCTCCTGCTCATTTGGATGCTCACCTTGCTCTGCATTAACAGAGGTGGTTAAGCCATAAACAACTGCTGCAGAGGTCATTAATACCAACATAGCAATACTCACAATACGACGCCAATTCCACTCGTAGCTTACCGTTGGTACGCTCTGTTGTAATTCGCGTTTAACATTTGCTTTTATAACTATTTTTTGACTCATATTGACCTCAGCGGTTCCAAAATTAGCTTAAACGAGCAATTAACCATTGGCGAATAGCTTGCAATTCTTCTGCGCAAACTTGATGAGCCATTGGATATTCTTGCCAGCTTACATCCATGTTATGTGCTGTTAATACTTCAAACGCATTTCTACCCGCACTGTGCGGTACAACGTTATCTTGGCTACCATGAGCCATAAATACGTTTAAATCAGTATGTTTTGCTTCATCAGCAAATTTGTGTGGCAAACACATATAAGTAGAAAGCGCCATAACACCCCCAAGCTTTTGCTCAAAGCGCGGCGCTAAATGCAAAGACACAACACCACCTTGAGAAAAACCAGCTAAAATTATTTTATTAGCAGGAATGCCATTAGCAATTTCTTTATTAATTAACTCTTCTACCTTTGCAGCAGAATCTCTTACGCCTTGTTCATCGGCACGCTTATCTAATTCTATAGACTTAATATCGTACCAAGAGCGCATTTCCATGCCACCATTAATGGTGACCGGTTGCACTGGCGCATGCGGAAAAATAAACCGTATACCAAGCTCGCTTGGTAAATTTAGCTGCGGGGCTACTGGCGCAAAACCATCCCCAGAGTCACCTAAACCATGTAACCAAATAACCGTTGCTTTATGTTCACTTTGGGCTGCATATTCTACAAATTCTAAACTCATAGTGATGATTGCCACTTAACTTCTTGGCCTGCTTGGCGAGTTGAGGCTTCATTTATAAACGCCCAAAATTCAGCGCCAGAGCGGTTATCAATCCATAACCCATCACGCATTTCAAAATGATGTCCGTTAAACTTAGTCGCAACCCATACTTGATGAAGAGGTGCTTGCTTATTGATCACTATTTTACTTTTATCAGGAAAAATAATTTCTAAAATACCTTGTGCCGATTCATAATCTAAATCAGCTTCGCAATCATCAACCTGCTCTTCAATAGTGAACATAAGAGCTTCGGCTAATTGGTGATATTCGTGTTCAGTCATTGTTATTTCCTTTGCAGGCGAGCCGCCTAATATTGGGTACGTTTTAGCTTTAAATTAGCTTTAAAAATGTGCAGCTAGGGCCTGTTAACCTTTCAGGATTAAAATTTGTTCTATCTAGGGGCGATTTAATCGCGGCGCGAGGTTTGTAACCTAGTGGACTAAGTTAAAACCGAGCAACAAAGAGTAAATCATTCCTAGGACGAACCCAACGGGCAGCGCAAATTCAACCTCGAGAGATAAACAAGCCTTAGTGTAACAGGAATAAAATCATCCGCGAATAGCTGCATTTTTTAGATATTCTGTTACTCTGCGATTATAAAGCCAGCAACCGTATTAATCTAATGAAAGCGACACATACCTTACAATTAAAAAAACTATTAATAAGCACTGTACTGTTAAGCGCCTTAGCTGGCTGCGGACAAAGCGGTCCGTTATATTTACCAGAGCAACAAACAGAACAAAACCAACCTCAAAATACAGCTAAACCAGCCACTACCGCTGAGCAAGCCAAAACATCGCAAAGTCAGGAGCAATAAATGGATTATTTTAACTACAAAAACAACCAATTATTTGCCGAAGACGTCAGTGTGGCAAGCATAGCGCAGCAATACGGTACGCCGTGTTATGTGTACTCGCGCGCTACATTTGAACGCCATTACTTAGCGTTTGCTAACGCCACTAAAAATCATAAAAGCTTGGTATGTTACGCCGTAAAAGCAAACTCAAATATAGCCGTGCTTAATATATTAGCGCGCCTAGGTTCGGGTTTCGATATTGTATCCAAAGGCGAACTTGCGCGTGTAATTAAAGCGGGAGGCGATGCTTCTAAAGTGGTTTTTTCAGGCGTGGCTAAAACAGCAAACGAAATAGCGTACGCATTAAAGTTAGGCATTAAATGCTTTAACGTTGAATCAGCCTCTGAGCTTGAGCGTATTTCTGAGGTGGCTTGTGAGCTAAATCTAGAAGCGCCTATCTCTATTCGCGTAAACCCCGATATAGATGCAAAAACACATCCGTATATTTCTACCGGTTTAAAAGAAAATAAATTTGGTATTGATATTCAAACCGCCGTAAGTGTCTATCAACGAGCCGCAGCACTACCTGGTTTAAAAGTAATTGGTGTTGATTGCCATATTGGCTCTCAATTAACGCAAGTTAGACCTTTTTTAGAAGCCCTTGATAAATTAATGGCGCTTATTGATGAGCTAAAAACCAACGGTATTGAGCTAACTCACTTAGATATTGGTGGCGGTTTAGGCGTGCCATATAATAATGAGCAACCACCACACCCAAGTGAATATGCAGCACAAGTTACCGAGCGCTTAGCTAACTACAAACACCTTGAACTTATTTTTGAACCAGGACGCGCCATTGCAGCTAATGCGGGTATTTTGGTTACTCAAGTTGAATTTATTAAACAAAACCAAGACAAATTTTTTGCCATTGTCGATGCGGGCATGAACGACATGCTTCGCCCTGCGCTTTATCAAGCGTGGCAAAAAATTATTCCGGTATCCGTTCGCGACGACGAAACACCTACTCACAACTTTGATATTGTGGGTCCCGTGTGTGAAACCGGCGACTTTTTAGGAAAAGACCGTGAACTAGCGCTTAAACAAGGCGATTTACTTGCACAACGAAGTGCGGGTGCATATGGCTTTACAATGAGCTCAAACTACAACTCGCGCCCGCGTGTTGCAGAAATAATGGTAGATGGTCAGCAGCATCACCTTATCCGTGAACGCGAAACTATTGAAAGCCTTTATCAAGGTGAGAAAGTTTTACCATAAACGTTTTTGTCTACTAGCTGCTCTGTGGCATGATTAGCACAGAGCAAAACCGAATTAGAGCGCTATGTTAGTTAATTTTTCCAAAATGCACGGCTTAGGTAACGACTTTGTTGTGATTGATAACATTACACAAAATGTTTTTTTGTCGCGAGACCAAATCAAAAAACTGGCAGATCGCCACTTTGGCATTGGCTTTGACCAATTGCTGATGGTTGAAGCACCATATTCACCTGATCTCGACTTTCATTATCGAATTTTTAATGCCGATGGTACCGAAGTAGAACAATGCGGTAACGGCGCACGCTGTTTTGCCCGCTTTGTACGCATGAAAGGCCTTACTAACAAGCACAAAATTAGTGTATCGACTAAGTCGGGCAACTTAACGCTCTACATAGAAAAAGACGGTCAAGTAACTGTTAACATGGGCCATCCTAATTTTGAGCCAAGTAAAATTCCGTTAAAAGCCAGCAAACGCGAGCTTACTTATATTATTAGAACGCAAGAACACACTGTATTTAGTGGCGCGGTATCTATGGGTAACCCACATTGCGTGCTAGAAGTTGACGACGTAACCACCGCGCAAGTTGATATATTGGGTCCATTACTTGAAAACCACGAACGCTTTCCGCAAAAAGCGAACATTGGCTTTATGCAGGTTGTATCGCAAGAACACATTAAGCTAAGAGTGTGGGAGCGTGGCGTTAACGAAACCCTAGCCTGTGGCACAGGTGCGTGTGCAGCAATGGTGATTGGTCATATGCAAAATAAATTATCAACAACCGTTCAAGTAGATTTGCCGGGCGGTACTTTGCAAGTGCGCTGGAGTGGTGAAGGTCACCCGGTACGTATGACTGGTCCCGCAGAGCATGTGTTCGACGGGCAAGTAGCGCTATGAGCGAGCTAAGTAAAGAACAGGTTATTAATTACTTACAGCAACATCCTGACTTTTTAGTTCATCACCCCGAGCTACTCGCACAACTTGAGCTGCAACAGCAAGCTCAAGGTGCAACGTCACTAGTACATATTCAGCAACGTCAATTACGCGAGCACAACACGCTTTTAAAAAGCCAAATAGATGCTATGAGCAAGCATGCAACGCAAAACGAGCTCGTATATCGTTTGTTTAGCCAATGTCATCACCAGCTTTGGAATCATGACGACTTTGACACTCTTGCAAATAACCTACGCAATATAATCTGCTCAAGTGAAGATGTTAACGACTGCAAATTAGTAAAATATAACCCCGAGTACGACGAGCTTATTGCGCATCGCCTTACCCATTCTGGGCATTATTTAGGGCGAATTAATAAACAAGAGCGCGAACAATTATTTAGTGAAGATACACAATCCGTCGCTATTTATTTAATTGGCGACACCAAGCACCCTATCGCTATTTTGGCGTTTGGTAGCAGTAACGTAAACCATTTTGAGCCCGCTCAAGATAATCTTTTTGTACTCGACTTTATAAACGCATTACATCTGCGGTTACAAAAACTAGCATGAGTGACGATGCGCCTAATACCTCTGAGTTAAGCGACAACTGGCGCGCACCCATAACGCTATTTAGCGATTATTTAAAGTTTGAAAAACAATATTCAGCGCACACAGTTAACCAATACGTAAGCCAACTTGGCTTTGCTGCCCTTTATTTTAGCAAATTGTGTGACGACTGGTTTGGCGTGCAAGGCGAGCATATTCGCCGCTACAGCATGGCGCTGCGCTCAAAACAATTAAGTGGCCGTACAATTAGCTTAAAGCTCAGTTGTATTCGCAGCTTGTATAAGTTTTTAAAAGCAAAAAATATTGCCGAGCAATCGCACTACCATAATCCGGCAATAGGTATAAAAGGCCCTAAGTTTGCGAAGCCTCTACCTAAAAATCTCGATGTAGATCAAATGGCACGCTTACTCGAAATACCCGACGACGAACCTCTCGCAATTAGAGATAAAGCGATGATGGAGTTGATGTATTCATCAGGGCTGCGTATAAGCGAGTTAGTTGGCGCTAACATGCAAGATATTAGCGCTGCCAATGGCGAAATTTTAGTGCGTGGTAAAGGCAATAAAGAGCGGTTAATTCCGGTTGGTAAAAAAGCGTTAGACGCACTAAAAAAATGGCTCACAATACGCCCTCAGTTTGCAAAGCCCGATCAAATAGCCGTATTTTTAAGTAGCCAAAAAAATCGTATTTCAATTCGCCAAGTGCGTCTGCGTATGCAAGAGTGGGGAATAAAACAAGGCATTAGCTCGCAGGTTCACCCGCATAAGTTACGCCACTCGTTTGCGTCACATATTTTAGAATCATCTGGTGATTTACGCGCCGTGCAAGAGTTACTAGGGCACAGTAGTTTGTCGGCTACACAAGTGTATACGCATTTAGATTTTCAACATTTAGCCAAGGTGTACGACAATACCCATCCTCGCGCAAAAAAACGAACTGATTAGGAAGTAATATGATCCGATTTAATCGTGCTATTAAGCCATTTTCTGTCATGAGCTTTGATTTAGACGACACGCTATACAGCAATCACCCTATTATAAAAGCAGCCGTTAAAGCCCAACAAAATTATTTAAACGCGCTACCGGGCTATCAAGAGCAAGGTCCAAAGTACTGGCAACTATGTCGCGAACTTGCCGTAATACAAAACCCAGATCTCGCAGATGATGTAACTAAATGGCGCAAACACACCCTACGTTTAGCGCTTTCTAAACTTGGGTTTACCGCAGATGAAGTAGAGCGCCATGCAAATGCCGCCTATAACGCCTTTGCCGACGCGCGCAGCAACATAGTAGTAAGCGATGACGTACTTAACTTACTAGATAACCTAGCCAAACACTTTACGCTTGTTGCAATTACTAATGGTAATGTTGAAATTGAACGCTTTAACTTACACGATAAATTTGAACTCGTACTGCAAGCAGGTATGCACGGTAAAGCAAAACCTCACACCACTTTATTTGATAAAGCAGCCGCACATTTAAACGTTGCTAAAAGCGATATTTTACATATTGGTGATAGCCTAGATACCGACGTGCAAGGCGCAAATAATGCCGGTTGCCAATCGGTATGGTTAAACGACCAAGACGCTAATTATAGCTATAAAGGGCTGGCTGATATTGAAATAGCCAATATTCATGCATTAACGCACTTTATAAAATAATACCAATTGCATTAAATAAGAGGTAATAATGAGTCACTATGCCAAGCTAATCACCTTGCTATTAATTGGCTCACTTAGCCTTAACGCTTATTTATTGTGGCCGCAGCCTGCGTTAACTCAAGTACAAAAAACGCAAGGTGCTGAAAAAAGCATATCGCCTAAACAGCAAAATACGCTATTAAATACGGCAAAGCAGCAGTTTAAACAACACCAATTTGAAGCCGCACTTAGTAGCTATGAACAACTCAAAAACAGCAACCCAGAAAGTGCAAAAAACCTTTATTCATCGTGGCTAGTGCAGCTTAAAATATGGCTAAATAGCAACTTATTACTTAGCGAATCATTTCTCAATGCGCTATTAAATAACAGCCCTTATAACGTCGAATTACTTAATTTACAGGTTGAATATTTAATAAATAGCGAGCAAACACAAAATGCCATTATTGCTTTATTTGAGCTGAATTCATTACTACCTGCTCATCAGCAAAACAACGAAAACATACGCTTAAATACGCTCACTCAAAACGAATTACACACATTAACTGAGCAACAAAATTGGCAAGCTATTATTGAGCAAACACAAATTTGGCTTGATTATAAAAGCGATAACGCGCAATTTTTATATCCGCTTGCGTATGCCTACTATCAGCAAGGCGATTTAATTAGCGCACAAGCAACCCTTGATCGAATGCCAAACCAGCACAATCTGAAAAGCCAAGTGCAAACACTGCAAGCGATGATCAATAAAGCACAATCGCAAGACGACTTTGTTGCTTTAACGCCTTACGGCGCGCATTACTTAATAAACTCCGAAATAAATAACAATCTATCGACCGAACTAATGATTGATACAGGTGCAAGCGTGACCTCGCTACCTACAAATATTATTGAGCAAATTTCGCCACAACCTTTATATTTAGGCGATGTAACGGTAAATACAGCTAATGGTCGAATTGTTGTAAAGCGTTATCAAATTGAATCGTTTAAAGTGGGCTCGCAAATTATTTATGGTTTTGAAGTGTTGAGCATTGAAAACACACGCGGACAAGGTTTACTAGGAATGAACTTTTTATCGCGATTTAAATTCAATATAAATCAGCAAACAGATGAGCTAGAGTTAAGCGCTAAATAATTAAAAATCCAAAGGTAACACATGACACTAAATAACTATTTAAAAGCACTTGCTGAAAATCCAAAAAGCATTCAATTTACCGATACAGTGGCCGTGATAGAAGCAAATTACGACTTTACTGCATGTGGCTTTAATAACCATGGATTACTTAGCTCTGCGAGTGAGAACAACGGCTCGTGTAAAATTTTTGCATTTGCTAAATTAAACGATTTAAGTAAACAAAATACGTTGGATTGTTTTGGTAAGTTTTACCGAGAAGACGTGCTGCAAAACCCTAAAGGGGATGATCACATGAACATTCGCACGTTTATGTTAGCACCAGAGGCAACACCTTTTTTAGGTATTACCTTTGAAGGCGAGCCACTAAAAGCTAAATAGCCAGCAAAAATTAAAGTGATTTTTCCATAAAGTAACGCGTACCTGAGCGCGGGTAATTATTAAGTTGATACTTAACACTATAGCCGCGCTTTTCATAAAAGGGTTTTGCTTGAAAATCAAGTGTATCAAGCTGAGCAGTTGTAGCACCTAGCTCAATAGCAGCTTGTTCAAGTGCCGTTAGCAGTTTATCTGCAAGCCCTTTACCTCGCGCACTATCGCTACACCAAAGCCAACTAATCATCAGCCAATTTCCAAACACACTCCCACTAATACCGGCAACAAGCTCGCCCTGTTCATCAGTAAATTTATAGCCTAATGGCACTCTTTGCGCATCAAAATGCTGGGCGTTAAATTCAACCATTTGTATGCGAAGCGCTGAGTTTAACTCATCGGTATTATCTGCTTTTAATTGATACATGTGCCGCCCTTAAAAGAGCAGATACTAGCAAACTAGTGCTATCAATACAGATTATTTTTACCATAAGGTACTTCAAGCATATTGCTGCTGGTTTTATCCGGCTGGCCGCACATTTCGTCGTAAGCGCTTGTTTGCCTTAACATCATCTGTGCGTACGCTATTTTTTCAAAACGCTTTTGTACATGCAACGGACTAAGAGATCTTAAAAACTCACCGCTGTCTTCTGTTACATAATATTCAACGTTATTAATCATTACCGATACTTGATAAAGCGCCATATCTAACGAGTGAACAATGACTTTTTGTAGCGGCTCGTGCTTTTTTAACTGTGAAAATTTAATACCCATCTTGGCTACCTTTTTATATTTAACCTGAGTTCTTGTTATTTAGCATTATCGATACGCAGCTTTGCTATAATCACGATCAAATTTTTATTAGCCGCTGGCGTCACACGTTATGAGCACAAAAATCCGACTCGCTAAATATATTGCCCATGCAGGTATTTGCTCTCGTAAACAGGCATCGCGTTTAATTGATGAAGGTGTGGTGACTGTAAATAATCGCCCAGCGAATCATATTGATCACGTTGATGAGCAAGACGTTGTTATAGTGAACGAAAAAGAAATTAAAGGTGCTGCCGATTTAGTTTATTTTGCGTATCACAAACCAGTAGGCATTGACTGCAAATTAAATATTGATGACCCAGCAAGCCTTATTCACCATTTGCCTACACTTACCCGTGTTTACCCTATTGGTCGATTAGATAAAGACTCGCGTGGGTTGCTTATTTTGACCAACGATGGGGATTTTTGTAATCAACTAATACATCCTGACTTCCACCAGCCTAAACATTATTTAGTCACCGTAAATAAGCCTTTAGACGATGCTTTTTGTAAAAAAATGGCAGCAGGCGTACCCGTTGATAAACACATAACCCTGCCTTGTGAAGTAAATAAAATAGCCAGTAATCAGTTTAGTATTGTTTTAAAGCAAGGGCTAAACAGACAAATACGTAAAATGGCGCATTACTGCGGATACAAAGTAATTGATTTATTTAGAGTGCAATTTAGTGACCTCACCCTTTCAAAGCTAAACCTACCTGAAAACCAATATATACAAATTAATAAAGCCGATATTTCAAAAATCTAATATCAAGTCACTTAATTACATCTAAAAAAGTTAAAAAATAAACTTGCAATTAAAGATTACGGGTGTAGTCTTTAATTAAAGATTACATTTGTAGGCAATAGCATGATTGAGTTATCAAAAGCAGAGTTTGACGTGCTCGACGCACTTTGGATTAACTACCCCGCCACCGCGAGCCAAATAATTGAACGCTTAAGCGACGATAAGCAATGGCACGAAAAAACAATTAAAACCCTACTAGGTCGACTAGTAAAAAAAGGCGCACTTACATTTGAAAAAGAAGGTCGCCAATATATTTATACTCCCTGTATGGAGCGCGCCGACTACACCCTAAAAGAAAGCCAAAACTTTATTGAGCGCTTTTTTAGTGGGCGTATTGCGCCACTTGTAAGTGGTTTTGCTAAATCGGAGCAGCTTTCTCAGCAAGATATAAACGAGCTTAAAAAAGTTATAGATGACTGGGAAAAAAACCAAAAATAAGGGATTAACATGGTTATTCAAACTGGTTTTAATTGGTTGATTGAGCAGCAATTACTATTAAGTATTTTGTTTTGTGGATTTATTTTACTCGAGCGATTTGGTTTAAAAGCCCTTGGCTCACGGTTTGTATATAAATTAGCATGGCTATTACCTGCAGCATTGGTTATTGCTAATTTACCAAATGCGGTTAAACCACTGCAAAGTAGCAATATTAGTCATTATTTAATCACCCCTAACCAGCCCTTTGCACATGGAATGGGTATTAGCTGGGCGCTCATGTATGTACTTATTACTGCAGGGTTATTAATAGCTAGCTTTATTACACATACCCGTTTTGTTAAAAATCTGCAGTTAACTGAGTTAACACAATTTGAAGGTACTCTTACCACTGGTGTTAATGCTTATACCAGCCAACATGTAGCCACGCCAATGGTGATCGGGATTTTAAACAGCAAGCTAGTGTTACCGAGTAACTATAATGCGCAATTCGATAAAGCCACATTAGCGCTTATTTTAGAGCACGAAAACGTACATATTAAACGCAAAGACAACCTAACAAACGCACTTATATTACTGCCTACTATTTTACTTTGGTTTAACCCACTAGCTTGGGCTTGTTACGCAAGCATGCGCCGTCTACAAGAGCTAACTTGTGATGAACGGGTACTTGCCAATAAAACCACACAACAACACATTTTATACAGCAAAGCCTTAATAAGCTGTGCGGCAAATGCGCCCACAGGACTTATGGCTTATTCACACTACGGAGATAAAAAAACGATGTTACAACGACTTACTAATATAAAACACAGCGGGGAGCGTTCAAAGTTTGCTAAAGGTGGCTTATTACTTGTAGCCGCAAGCATGCTAAGCGGCTTAGCAATTGCAAAGCAACCAGAAGTAAATAAAACGCAAGAGGAACATATTTCACCAACAATACGCATTGAACCTGCTTACCCAATAAAAGCAGCTCAACAAGGGATCAGCGGCTCTGTTGTATTAAAATACGATATTGCAGCAAACGGTAAAACAAAAAACATTAGTGTTATTCAATCTAAACCTAAAGATGTTTTTGATAAATCAGCGAAAGAGGCACTAGCAAAATGGAAATATAAAGCATCTGATTCAGGTTTTGAAGATGTACTTGTACAACTAGATTTTGCGATTAATAGTGAAGTGGCACCTACCGATTTAATTGAGCGAATTAAAGTATCGCATTAACGCCACCGGGTTGTTCAAGACTACAAAGCAAGCGCCCTTTTAGGCTGCTTGCTTTGTGGTTTTACGCTATAAAGTTATAAACTCACCACAATCATGGCAATCGCCGTACCCAAACCAATAAACCACGCTAATGAGCGAATTATATCTAGGTTCATATAGTAAAATACGCAATACAAAATACGCGACACAATATGCGTAACCGCTAACATTTCGGTCACTGCACCTACAGAGTTAGTGCCGAGTACAACTGCAATAGCGACAGCAAAAACAGCAAGCGATTCAAAACAGTTTTGATGAGCAGCGAGCGCCCGTGCACCAAAGCCGGTTAATTTTATTTGTTGCGCCCTTGGGTGTTTATTGTCGTATCGACCTAATTTTGCCATTGCTATAGCAACCGGCACTTTTGCAAAGTAAGGCATTAATACCGCAAGTAATGCACATACAACTAATGTTGTCATAATTTATCCTTTTAATGTTTCGGATAATTTAGCATAAGCGCAATAAAAAAGCCGCCAGATACGTTTATGACAAACTCTGGCGGCTAACAATAACATCAGACCTACTATAGCTAAATTTATCCTCAAACCCGTGCGACATAATGTCGCAGATGATGAATATTCAACATCACGGTTAATGCATCGCTTTACTTCACAAAGCTTGTTAACTTTACTGCCTTACATTTTAACGATGACAATCATGACCTGGATATTTTTCACTTTTTTAGCCGCTTTCATGCAAGCATGGCGTAATGCCCTGCAAAGTAAATTAAGTAACGATGTGAGTGTTGCTGGCGTAACCCTCTCCCGCTTTATTATTGCAGGCCCTATTGCTGGCGTGTATTTATATGGTTTGTATCAATATCAAGATACCACCATGCCTACATTTAATAATGCCTTTTGGGGATTTATTGTAGGCGCAAGTGTTATGCAAATACTTGCTACCGGTTTAATGGTTAAGTTGTTTAAAATGAATAATTACGCTGTAGGTGCTGGTCTTGCCAAAAGCGAGGCGTTAGTAGCTGCCATTTTAGGTGTATTATTTTTTGGCTCGGCACTTTCTTTGCTTGGTTGGCTTGGTGTGTTTTTTGGCGCTATTGCCGTATTGCTGCTCAGCGGCATAACAAGCGTTAAACACTTTAATGCTAAAACTGCATTACTAGGCCTTGCTTGTGGTACTTGCTTTGCACTTACCTCACTGTGGGTACGAGAAGCGAGTTTAAATTCAGGGTTACTATTCCCACATTCTGCCGCTTGGGTTTTACTGTTTGTAATCAGCCTACAAACGCTAATACTACTTGGCTATTTATTATTAAAAGAGCCGCAAACACTCAGTAAACTGTGGCAATACAAAGGCACTACAGCCGCAATTAGTGTTTTTAGTTGTGTCGGCTCTATTGGTTGGTTTAGTGCAATGAGCTTACAACATGTTGCTTACGTTAAAACACTTGGACAGGTTGAAGTATTTTTTACCATGCTAATTGCCGTACTTTGGTTAAAACAGCCACTTAAAAAACAAGATACTGCAGGCTTAATACTCATTGCTATTGCCGCTATTTTGGTAATGTTACCGTATTAATGGCAGCATAAAAAAGCGCAGGCTTTTACACCTGCGCTGTTATAATTTTTTATAGTTTTAATAACTGATTCTAAGAGCTGATTTTTAGCGTTATCACACCACTAATAATCATTAATACTCCCGCAATACGACCAAACGTAGCGGCATCGTTATAAAACAATATACCCACTAAGAACGTACCTGCAGCGCCAATACCTGTCCATACGGCGTATGAGGTGCCCATAGATATTTGCTTTTGGGCAAGCCACAACATAAAACCACTAGCAACTAAAAATGCCACCGCTATTGCTATGCCTTGCCAACGAGTATCTGGGTTTTGCGACACCTTTAAACCTATCGGCCAGCCAATTTCAAGTAAACCGGCAATAACCAAATAAATCCACGCCATTAAACATCTCTCTTTTTCAATATAACTTCATATAAATCTTCGCGGCGGTCTTTTAAGTTACGCACTGTGCCTTCGCTGTGAAGAATTTTTAACTTATCCATATCAAGGTCACTAAATAACAGCATTTCTGTATTAGGTGTGGCTTCGTTAAGTGTTGCATCGTGCGGGAACGAAAAATCAGAAGGCGTTAACACTGCCGATTGTGAGTACTGCACATCAAGGCTTTCTACTTGTGGTAAATTACCTACCGAGCCTGCAATAACTACATAACATTCGTTTTCGATTGCACGTGCTTGTGCACAATGGCGAACACGTAAGTAGCTATTTTTAGTGTCTGTCCAAAATGGCACAAACAAAATATCTAACCCTTGTTTTGCTAATATGCGCGATAATTCAGGGAACTCAACGTCATAACAAATTTGAATACCTACACGCCCGGCATCAGTTTCAAATACAGCAATTTTGTCGCCGCCTTGAATAACCCAATCGTTTTGCTCATGCGGGGTAATGTGTATTTTACGTTGCTCGTCTATTTTACCGCTACGGTGACATAAATAACTCACGTTATAAATTTTATCATCTTCGGCAAGTGGCATAGAGCCAGTAATTATATTGGCGTTGTATTCTATTGCCATACGCGACATCGCGTTTTTAAACGTTTCGGTATATTCGGCTAAATAACGAATCGCTTCCGTTTGGTTGCTTTGATTTCCTAAGCCCATTAGTGGTGCGTTAAAAAACTCAGGGAATAATATAAAGTCACTTTTGTAGTCAGATACGGTATCTACAAAGTATTCAACCTGCTTTAGCATTTCTTCAACCGATTCAACGCAGCGCATTTGCCATTGCACAGCACCTACACGCACTATTGATTTAGTTGACTCAAGTACCGTGTCGGTTGGTTCATACATAATGTTATTCCACTCAAGTAAAGTGGCGTAACCAACGGACTCTTGATCTTCCGGTAAATACTTTTTAAGTAAGCGTTTTACCTGAAAATCGTTAGATAACTGAAAGCTCAAAATAGGATCGTATAATTCTTTTTGATCTACTTTTGCAATGTATTCCATTGGCGTCATTTCACTACTGTGATTAAAATAACGTGGAATACGCCCACCCGCTAAAATAGCGCGTAGGTTATATTGGCGGCACAGTTCTTTACGGGCATCATAAAGGCGACGACCTAAGCGCATGCCTCTGTGAGTTTCGCTAATAGCAACATCTAAGCCGTATAGCGCATCGCCGTCGGTATCGCTAAATACACGGTCGTGGCCATCTGCAATATCTTCGTATGTATGCGGGTTTGAAAAGCGTGTGTAATCAACTTGCACGCTCAGCGCTAAGCCCACCAGCACGCCGTCATCTACAATACCTATTTGTCCTTCAGGAAATTGGTCTATTAATCTAAAAATGGTATGACTTGGCCACGCACCACCTAAGTCGGGATACGCTTGATCCATCAAGGTTTTAATTTGCGGATATTGCTCTCTGGTTAAGTTACAAATTTCAAGATGGGTTTTTTCTGCCGACATACACAACTCCTTTAGGCATAAGAAAATAAAAGCCGAATGCACTTTAAAATACATTCAGCTTTGTATCATGTTTTTTACTTTAGATGTACTACTTTAAGCTGCGGTAAAAGAGTGTGGTTACTTTCTCTTTTGGTAACCAGCCTGCGTATTCAAGATTCAGCTCAGCCAATGGATCGGCTTTAAGTACTTGCTCTAAGCTTGCATTATTTTGCATTGCTTTTAGCATTACGTCTTTCGCGCTTTGAACTAACTTACCATACGCTATTAGTCCTGAACGGTCACTTACCTTACCGTACCCTGGTATTACTTTAGTGTTGTCGTCAATTTGTTTAACTACATCGTCTACTGCCGCTAAAATACCATTAACGCTACCGCCGCTATCTACATCAACAAACGGTAAGCTACCAAAATTAAAGTAAATGTCGCCCATGTGTACTATGTTGTCGTTACTAAAAAAGATAACTGAATCGCCATCGGTATGTGCATGCTCATAATGCACCACATGGGCGTGTTCGTTATTAAAATGCAGTTTTAAATCGTGACCAAAACTAATGCGCGGCAAAAAGCCTGACCCTTCCCCGTGCTGCTCTTCTAAACGTTTGTGTACATTGTCGTGTGCTATAACGTGTGCGCCTGCTTTGGCAAAGTTTTCGTTGCCGCCGGTGTGATCGCCATGATGATGCGTATTAATAACAAACTCTGCACTGCCTGGTTTTAAATCGCTAATCGTTTTTTTTATATCATCTGATAACTTGGCAAACTGATCATCAATAATATAAATGCCATCATCGCCTACACTTGCTGCAATATTACCGCCTTGCCCAAATAGTACGTATACATGGTCACTTAATTTTTGTGCTGTTACTGGGCCATCATCGGCTTGCGCTGTAGTGCTTAGTAATAAACTTGTTATTAATGCGGGTAGTATTTTTTTCATTTTAGTTCTCTGTTGTTTTATTAGTGATTATATAGAACGTGTTTAGCTATACTTTAGTTCATCGCGTAGGCTCTATTACTATTTGATGTATTAATTCTTGAGGTAATAAAGGCGTATGTTTGCCCTCTACATAGTCACTAAAACCCGCTCTATAAAATTCAGATAACGGATGCCCCGATTGACCACCCGGAATAGCTAAAATTGCACGTTCTAAATGACCTGGTTGAGCAATAAAGCGCTGCGATGCGCCAAAACTACGCCCTTGTACAGCGGGCATGTAACTATCGCCAAAACCTTGTGCTGTAGGCATATTTAAAAACTTAGCAAGTAAGGGGATTTGCTTTGCAAACGGATGCTCTATTACTAGCTCGTTTACCTTGCCCCACTGCCAACTTTGTACATTATTACCAAATTGCTCGGTAAGCTTAGTAACAGTTTGGCTAAATGCACCGAGTAATTGCGCATCCCAACTTTTAAATTGTGGGTTTAACCATGTGTCGGGTTTGTTGTTAATAAGCTGCCAAACTGCGGGCTCTAAATCTCGTTTTACGTATTTAAGTGTGCCTTGTTGTTTATTTAATTCATCTTCCATATTGCTAAATAAAATATTAATCACTTCATCGCGGTAGCGCTTAACTAAGGTATACCCTGTGGAGGTTGAACACGCACATTGCTGCCAGTTTTCAAGCGCTGTTATATATTGCTGATTTTTAGTTTGATCGGCTTTTAATTGCTTTAATAGCAGAGCATGCCAAGGCATTAAAAAGCGAGCTTGATTATCAAGTTGTAATGCGTAAAAGTCGCTCTCTGCAAATGTTTGTTTTTCAAATAATCTATCGCGTATTTGGCTTGAGCGCGCGCCCAGTGCATAGCCACCATTACCAAAACGGGTATTATCTTCAGCCGACACCACGCGTGAATTACCAGTCCATAATCGACCGCTTTGTGGGTTTTTAACAAATGGGCGTTGTAACTCGCTTTGCTGCCAAAGCGCTGAGTAGTCATCGGCATTTACGCCAAGTTCGCTAGGCGTTTTACGCGCCGGTATACCGCCCATGTTTTTCCACGCTGCGCTACCAAGGCTGTCTACCACCATTAGGTTTTGCACCGGAATGCCCACATCGCTTGCTACAGCAAGTGCATCATCTACCGTTTTGGCTTGCTCTAATTTTAATAACTGCATATTAACGGCATAAGGCTGATGGGCAGCCCAGCTCAACGCATAAGGTTTTTCGTTAATATATTTTACAGGTCCGTATTCACTGAGTATTAATGAATAGTTTTCAACCTCCCCATCGGGTAATGGGATAGGTTCATCAACTTGCCATGTTTTACTATCATCGTTTAATGCAATCCAATCGGCAGTATCTAAATAACCGTTAGTAAATCCCCATGCAACATTGTTGTTAGTGCCAACAACAATGGCTGGTGCTCCGGGCAGCGATACTCCGGTTACCTGAGTCTGCTCACCACTGTGCATGTAATTTAATTGTGCCCTGTACCAAATTACAGGCACTGCCATCGATAAATGCATATCATCCGACACCATTCCAGCCCCTGTTTTAGTAAGCGCTCCTGTAACAGCCCAGTTATTACTGCCGCGCTCTTGGTTTGATTCAATACTTTTAACTATATGCTTTGTTTGAGTTGGAAAGGTAGGTATGCCGTCACTATAAGGCGCTAATTTGCTGCCATCAAGCGCGGCTTGGTACTTACTCGGTTGCGTTAAAAAATCAACCATTTGCTTTGTGTACGCTTGCTCAATTTGAATAAGTGCTTGGTCGCGCTCAAATGTGGCGCTTTGTAAATCAAGGTACATGCTAAATATCACAAGTAGGCTGTCTTCACTTAGCCATGGCTTTTGTGCTGCACCTGTTAGTAAATATTCAAAGCTTGAATACCCTACTTGCGCTAAGCCTTCGTTTACACCTTGAGCGTAACTTTTAAGTAATTGCTTATCTGCCTCTGGCAGGGTTTGTAAAATAATTTGGCTACGTTTACGTAATTGATGAAAACGCATTTTTTTATCGAGCCCCAACGCTGCTTGGCCAAATAATTCACTTAACTCACCTGCGGCATTACGCCTTAGTAAATCCATTTGAAAAAATCGGTCTTGCCCATGCGCATAACCTAAACCGTAGGCGGCGTCGTTTCGGCTATTGGCGTTTATTACTGCTTGCCCTAGTGCATCTCGCGAAATTTTTACAGGCTCTGCTACCGCGTTACTGCGTCCGTTTCCATCAAGGGCGGGTAAACTTAAACTAAGTACCCCATAAACAACAGCGGTACTTGCCAGCCCTAATATTACAATTAATAACAACAAGCGTTTGATTACTTTAAACATCACCGTTTCCTTTGCACGTTTTGACCAAGCGTTAAGCACATATAATAACCACAGTTTTATTAAATAATAATGTTCTTGCTCGCAAAGGGTGAAATAAACATCAAAATCCACGATAATGTCAGCTCCACACATCGTGCAGAACTAGTTGAGATCAATATGACTGAAAAAACATTTATCAAAGGTAAAGACCGCGACCTAGAATCGTCAATCTCTACCATGCAAAACAAGCTTAAAGCCCTAAACATTAATGTTGAAGAAGCGCTTTGGCTTAACCCTGTAGCTAACTGTTATTCGGTTCATATAAAAGACAGCGACTGCGGTGTTATGTTTACCAATGGTAAAGGCGCAACCGATAAAGCATCTATTGCTTCAGCGCTAGGTGAATACTTTGAACGTTTAAGCTGTAACTACTTTTTTGCAGACTTTTATCTAGGTGAAGAATTTGCTAATGGCGAGTTTACTCATTACCCAAGCGAAAAATGGTTTAAAGTTGAAGGCGATGAAGTGCCAAAGGGTATTATGGATGAAAGCTTATGGGATTACTTTGACCCAGAGCGCGAACTAAACGCATCACACCTTTTTGATTTTAACTCTGGCAATATCGATCGTGGTATTTGTACCCTGCCATACACACGCCAACGCGATAACCAAGACGTATACATTCCGGTAAACGTTATCGGTAATATTTTTGTATCTAATGGTATGAGCGCAGGTAACACCAAGTTTGAAGCTCGCGTACAAGGCTTATCAGAAGTATTTGAACGTGCTATTAAAAACCGTATCATCGCCGAAGGTATTTGTTTACCAATCGTGCCTGAAGATGTTGTTAAGCAATATCCTAAGATTCACGAAGCGTGTGAAGAACTTCGCAGCCATGGCTTTCATTTACGTATTGCCGATGCATCACTTGGGGGTAAATACCCTGTAATGAGCGTAACGCTTATTAACCCAACAGATGGATCTGTATTTGCTTCTTTTGGTGCTCACCCATCATTTGAAGTTGCGCTTGAACGTACCGTGACTGAGTTACTACAAGGCCGTCGTCTTGATCAGCTAGATGTATTCCAACCTGCAACATTTGATAACGATGAAGTAGCAACACCAGAGAACATTGAACTGCACTTTATTGATTCAAGCGGTTTGATTTCGCATGATTTTTTCCGTGCAAAACCTGATTTTGAATTTGTACACTGGGACTTTAGCGGAACAACTGAAGAAGAATATAACTTCTGTACTGACCTAATTCATAGCATGGATCATGATATCTACATCATGGATTACACGCACCTAAACGTATACGCATGTCGTATTTTAGTACCTGGCATGTCTGACATTTACCCTGTTGATGAGCTTATTTGGCGTAACAACAACGAAGGCGCAAAATTTCGCGAAACATTCCTATCGCTTGATCAGTACGATGCAGAGCAATGGATGGAAATTTACGACAGCCTTGAAGAAGCAGGCCACAGCGATATTATCCGCGCCGCAGAATTTATTGGCCTTGCAACCGATGCCGACACACCATGGCACACTCTGCGTATAGGTGAGCTTAAAGCGCACCTATGTTTAGCTGCAGGCAGCGAAGAAGCCATTGATTGGGTTGACTGGATACTTCATACAGGCCAAGTAAACGAAGAGGCAATGCGCCACTTCCGCTGTTTAAAAGCAGTTCTTGAAATTAAATACGATGACGAGCGCGAATACGCAGATTACCAAGATGCACTAGGCTTAATGTTTGGTGCTAATAATGTAGCGCTGGCTATAGAAATTGCCGAAGGTAAAAAGCAGTTTAACGGTTTAACTTTCCCTGGTTTATCGCTTGAAGGCTTTAAAAAGCATGCGGCGCTACTTGATGGTTACCGCAAGCTACATGTAGCAAAGCAAAATCACTGGGCGCGTGAAGTTAGCGACTCGTAACTCGCTAAACTACTAATTATAAAAAATAAACGGCGCATTTGTTAATGCGCCGTTTTCATTTGTGTAATAAATTAGCTATAGTTAATTTGCCTAAATTAACGCCACGATGTAGCTAATGCCACCATCTACTAACAATAAAAAAACGAACGTTCATAACTTTAAGTTGACCTTTTGGTTATCGCTTACGCTAACTGTACTAGTTGGTATCGTTCTTGATCGTATTAACTACAATCGTGTTAAAGATGCTCATCGCCTACAAATTCTTTCTGAAGTAAGTACATATCGAGCTCAATTAGAATCTATTTTAGTTTCTAATATCCAACTAGTTCGAGGTTTAGGTGTTGCCGTAGCGGCGCAGCCTGATTTACAGCAAACACAGTTTGAACAAATTGCCCAACCACTATTTAAAACCTCAAATGAGCTTCGCAATATTGGTGGCGCTCCCGATATGGTAATTCGTATGACTTACCCCTTAAAAGGTAATGAAAAAGCACTCGGTTTAAACTTTTTAGAAGAAAAAAACCAACGCGCTGATGCTATTAGAGCTCGCGATACAAATACCATTGTAATGGCTGGCCCATTAAAATTAATCCAAGGTGACATAGCACTTATAGCCCGCGTTCCTGTTTACATACCGCCAGAAAATCGCTTTTGGGGATTACTTTCAGTTGTTCTCAACATTGACAAAGTCTATGAAAATTCAGGTATTTATGAGCTAGAAAAAGAATACAACGTCGCTTTACAAGGCAGGCATGGACTTGGCAGCAAAGGGGAGTTTTTTTACGGTAATCAAAACATAATAGAGCAAGACCCCCTTGAGTTTACGTTAAGCTTTCAAGGTGGCAATTGGCAACTTTACGTAGCACCTAAAATAGGTTGGAGCCCACCAAATTCAGCTGTATGGCCACTTAGGCTATCAATTATAATTATTTGCGGGTTATTAATTTGGGCCTTTTTATTCTTTTTGAAAATGCTTAATCGTCAGCAACAAAACGAAAAAATGCTTGAAGCAATGAGTGATCTAGCCCAAATAGGCGCATGGTCATTTAACTTAGAAACGAAACAAGTATATTGGTCTGATATGACCAAAAAACTATTTAAATACCCATTAAATAACCAACCAGAATGGCCTACAGATTTAAATTACTTTAAACAAGGCACTAGCAGAGAAACAATTAAACCTTTAATTGAACGAGCCATAAAATATGGTGAAAGCTACGAAGTTGAATTAGAAGTAATGGATGAAGAAGGTGAATCTGTTTGGGTACTTGTACATGGTGAAGCAGAACGAAAAAATGGACGATGCACACGTATCTTTGGCTCATTACAGAATATTGATACCCGTAAAAAAATTGAATTAGAAAATAATAAAACCGCATTACACAACGAAATTTTAGCCTCCCTGACCGTTAATAAATTAATATTAAATGGGCAACTTAGCCAATCAAAAGACATTATTACTAAAGCAATCTGCCAAGCATTTGATATTAAACGTGCCAGTATTTGGTTTTTTAATGAAGACAAATCCCAACTAAGCCCTTTTGCCATACATAGTAAACATTCGTCTAGTGATAAAATTGACTCTATTTGGCTAAGAAAAAATCTTCCCGGCTTTTTTAATGCAATAGATCACCAGCCTGTATTTAATGTGCCTGACGCCCAAGAACACCCAATACTCGAGCCAATTAAAGAACAGTATTTAATGACTCTCGAGATTAAATCAATGCTGTGCGTAATAATTCCTGCGGGAAGTGGCGCTATAGGAGTCGTTTGCGCAGAGCAATGTCAATCAAAACGCTACTGGTCTAAAAACGAAGAAAGCTTTTTAATTGCCGTTGCAGCGTTAATAGGCAGCTTGCACTCAAGCCAAAAACGTATTGAAACTGAACAGCAACTCGTTGCCGCCAAAGAAACTGCTGAACAAGCGGTTGAAGCTAAAAGTGAATTTTTAGCGAGTATGAGTCACGAAATTCGCACCCCCATGAATGGGGTTTTAGGTATGCTTAATATAATTAAGCAAACTCAATTAGATCTGCAGCAAAAGCATCATATCGAACTTGCTCAGTCATCAGCCCAATCTTTACTTAATATAATTAACGACATATTAGACTTTTCTAAAATTGAAGCCGGTAAACTCGATATTGAAAACGTGCAATTTAATCTGCCTCGGTTATTAGGAGAAGTGGTTGAATCGTTTGCTTTAAAAGTAGAGCAAAACAATACAAAACTTATTTTAGATGCCACTCAAATTACAGTTAGCGAAATAATTAGTGACCCTAACCGTTTACGCCAAATTTTGAATAACTTAATTGGCAACGCCGTTAAATTTACTATTGATGGCGAAGTCGTTATTACTGCCAAAGTGGATGAAACAACTGATGGCTCATTCCTACAATGTTCGATTATTGATACTGGCATTGGTATTGACCCTAAAAAACAAGCGTCGCTATTTGATTCGTTTACACAAGCAGATACCTCAACTACACGCCAGTTTGGAGGTACAGGGCTTGGCCTTGCCATAGTAAAACAACTGTGTGAGCTAATGAACGGTGAAGTAAGCGTAAACAGTATGCAAGGTGAAGGAAGTACATTTTCTTTCACAATACAAATACAGCCTCGCTTAAGCAAAGAACAAGATTTACCGAGTCATTTAATTAAAAACAAACATATTTTAATTATTGATGAGTGCTCGTTAAATGCTAACACCGCTAATAAGCAGCTCACTGTTTGGGGTGCAAAAGTTAATTGTATACATAACTATCTTGAGGTTGATGATTACTTAAGTAATGTAACCACCCACCCTGGTGCTATTTTAGTTGATTACTACTTTTTTGAAAAAGCCCCACAAACGCATATCACCGCGCTCAAAAACTTTATAAATATGCATAGTTGCAAGTTAGTTCTTATGGCGCCAATGAGTTATTCACCTGAGGAGTCTAAAGTAGGTATGGAAGTCGACTGTATGATTTTCAAACCACTCACACCTTCTGATTTGTTTGACTCACTCACGAACGATAAATACATTGAACAACAGCAGCAACAAGCACAGCTGCAAAACAAGCTAACTAAAGCACCGGTACTCGATTCATCAGAGCCACAACTACTACTCGTTGAAGACAATAAAATAAACCAAGTAGTTGCCTCGGCGCTATTAAAGCAAGCAGGTGTGATTTTTGATATTGCTGAAAATGGACTTGAGGCAATTGTAAAGCTCAATGCAAAACAAGGTAAACCATATAAGCTAGTTTTAATGGATTGCCAAATGCCCGAAATGGATGGCTACCAAGCCACTAAAGCCATTAGAGAAGGTGATGCAGGTAAAGATAATGAAAATATTACTATTATTGCGCTAACAGCCAATGCCATGCAGGGCGATAAAGAAAAATGCCTAGCCGCAGGCATGAACGACTATTTAAGTAAGCCTCTCGATTTAGCAGCATTACAACCAAAGCTTCAACAATGGCTTGGCATTCAATAAAGGTGTAAGCTAATAAAATACGCTTACTAATTTGAGATTATTTATGCAGTTATCAACAAATCAACAACGTATTCTTGGTTGCCTATTAGAAAAACAAAGCACGACGCCAGAGCATTATCCGCTATCGTTAAACGCTCTCGTGAACGCATGTAACCAAAAGTCTAACCGCGATCCTGTGTTAAGTCTTACAGATGAAGACGTGCAAAACGCACTTGATGAACTAATAGAAATGCGTTTGGTTACAATAGATGAAGGTCTTTCGGGTCGCGTAAATAAATACGATCACCGCTTTTGCAACACTGAATTTAGTAATCTGCAATTTTCTGCTCAGCAGCGTGCCATTGTTTGTTTGTTACTTTTGCGTGGTGCTCAAACCCCTGGTGAATTAAGAACCCGCAGTGCTAGGCTTGCTGATTTTAATAACGTAAATGAAGTAGAGGCAGCGCTCAATAAACTGATTGAAAGCGAGTACGTCACAAAGCTAGAGCGTGAAGCTGGAAAACGTGACAGCCGATATATTCATTTATTTGGCGAACAACAAAATAATCCCGCCGATGCCTTTGTTGCTCTACCAAGCGAAGTAATTAAAGACAAAGAATTAAGCGATTTACTTGAAGAAGTAGAAAAATTAAAAGCAGAGCTTCGCCAAATAAAAGCTCATTTAAAACTTTAATTAACTAAAACTAAATCACATAATAAGTTTATTGCGTATCACATATTAAATTTTATAAGGAGCTGGCAATGCGCGCCGAAATTATGGCTGAAATGAAGGTTCAGCCAACGATTGATGTAAATGCTGAGATAACTCGCCGAGTTAATTTTATTAAAACACGTTTGGTAGCAGCTCATTCACGTTCGTTAGTACTGGGTATTAGCGGTGGTGTTGACTCATCAACCTGCGGCCGCTTATGTCAACTTGCTGTAAACGAGCTAAATAAAGAACACGATACTGACAAGTATCAGTTTATTGCAGTGCGCCTACCTTATGGTGTACAAGCCGACGAAGATGAAGCACAAATGGCGGTTGATTTTATTCAGCCAAGTAAACGTATGACCGTAAACGTACAACCTGCGGCTGATGCACTGCATGAGCAAGCGATAGCTGCCGTAGTTGGCTGTGGTGAAGCACTGCCTGAGCAAGCTCAAATAGATTTTATTAAAGGCAATGTTAAAGCGCGTCAACGTATGGTTGCTCAGTACGAAATTGCAGGTTTTTGCCAAGGCTTAGTAGTGGGTACCGATCATAGTGCTGAAAACATTACTGGTTTTTATACTAAATTTGGTGACGGCGCGTGCGATTTAGCCCCTCTGTTTGGTTTATCAAAACGCCAAGTTCGTGCACTTGCTACTGCGCTAGGTGCGCCAGCTTTATTGGTAGATAAAGCACCTACAGCTGATTTAGAAAGTGACCGCCCAGGTTTAACAGACGAAGAAGCACTTGGTTTGAGCTATGAGCAAATTGATGACTTTTTAGAAGGTAAACCTGTGTCTAATGATGTTGAACAAAAGCTTGTAAGCATTTACACGCGTACACAACATAAGCGTCAACCAATTCCGACAATTTACGATTAATGTTTAGTAGTTAAAATAAAGCAATTAATGCTTTGAGGATTAATTGCTTTTTTGATCGACAGATTAAGAAGCTGCGTATATTTTAATAAATTAACGCTTTGAATTTTATAATACCAATTGCATTAAATTAGTGAGCTATTATAGCCCTATGAAATAGCGATAAAACGATGATATTTTTAATAATATTGGTATAACTACCCGCCAAAGAGAACACTGCCTTATATGACATCGCCCATTTTAATTACCGGCGCAGGCCAACGTATTGGCTTAGCACTCGCTCAGCATTATATAGCCCAAGGGCAGAGCATTATTATCACGTATCGTACTCATCACGCCGCTGTTGATAAATTAGAGCAACAAGGCGCTGTATGTATTTATGCCGATTTTAGTAACGATGACGGTATTAGTGCATTTATAAATACGCTTAAAGAGCATACAACATCGCTGCGCGCTGTTGTTCACAATGCATCAAGCTGGGACTGCGAAGCTAACAACCCTAACTTTTCAGCACTGTTTGATAATATGATGCGTATACATGCCAAAACACCTTATTTAATTAATTTAATGTGCGCAGAGCTGCTTTTAAACTATCAGCAAAATGAAAAAGTACCTGCCGATATTATACATCTTACTGATTATGTAGTTGAAACAGGCAGCCCTAAACACTTAGCTTATGCAGCAAGTAAAGCAGCTCTCGATAACTTAACTAAATCGTTTAGCGCTAAATATGCGCCAAACATAAAAGTGAACTCGGTTGCTCCATCACTCATTATTTTTAATGAACATGACGATGAACAATATCGAGCTAAGACCCTTAAAAAATCATTAATGGGCATTGAACCCGGATGCCAAGAAATTATCAATAGCATTGATTTACTATTACAAAGCCACTACATCACAGGGCGCTCTTTGCCTATTGATGGCGGTCGTCATTTAAAGTAAATATAAATAAACTGAGATATTTATGCACAATGAATTAAAAGAAAGTTATGAAAAAATCATCACCGCTGTAGGTGAAGATGCTAACCGCGAAGGCTTACTTGATACGCCAAAACGTGCTGCAAAAGCAATGGAATATTTAACGCAAGGGTATCGTCAAACGCTTGATGAAATAACTAATAAAGCAGTATTTACATCTGACGCTGACGACATGGTGTTAGTACAAGACATAGAGCTCTACTCTATGTGTGAGCATCATTTACTGCCTTTTATTGGCCGTTGCCATATTGCTTATATACCAAACGGTAAAGTATTAGGCTTGTCTAAATTTGCACGTATTGTTGATATGTTTTCACGCCGTTTTCAAATTCAAGAACAGTTAACGCATCAAATCGCTAAAGCAGTTGAAGAAGTTACTGGCGCTAAGGGCGTAGGCGTTATTGTTGAGGCAAAACACATGTGTATGATGATGCGTGGTGTAGAAAAGCAAAATTCAAGCATGCGTACATCAGTAATGTTAGGTAACTTTAGAAGCGATCCTAAAACACGTAACGAATTTTTGCAGCTTATAAAAGGTTAACCCTATGGCTAATGCAATCATTAACGTTACTAATTTACGCCTGCGTACGTTTATTGGCTTTAACCCCGATGAGCGTGAAAAAAAGCAAGATGTAGTGATCAATCTAGAGATTCACTACCCTGCTGATGATGCGTGTAAAACGGATGAAGTTGACCAAGCACTTAATTACAAAGTGATCACCAAAGAAGTTATTAGCTTAGTAGAGCAAGGGCACTTTTTACTGCTCGAAAAATTAGTTGCTGAAATTCTTGCCGTTTGTCACGCGCACCCAAGCGTTCATTACGCTAAAGCACGTGTTGATAAACCACATGCACTGCGTTTTGCCGACTCAGTGTCGTTAACGCTTGATTGGGCTGAATAAGCACTTAAAAACTTATTTAAAAAAGCTTTTCGAATCCTACGGCAAGGGCGATAACCGCTAAATAGCGAGCGCCTTTGCCTAGTGTTACTAACAGTAAAAAGGTACTAAATCGTACTTTAAATATGCCTCCAATCACCGTTAATGGGTCCCCCACAACCGGCAACCAAGCAAATAACAAACTATACACTCCATATTTGTTAAATTGCTTTTGTGCGCTATCAAGCCCTTTTTGCGATACCGGAAACCATTTTTTATCTTTAAAACGCAGTACCTGCGTGCCTAACCAGTAATTAACACAGCTCCCTAACACATTTCCAAGTGTTGCTACGCACCACATAAGCCATAAATTAACTTTATCTTGAGTAATCATTCCCACCATTATCACCTCAGAAGAGCTAGGCAGTAATGTCGCAGATATAAATGCGCTAATAAATAACGTGAGATAAAGCATAATGCCCTTATGGCTAAACGTAAAAACCCAGCCTATAGCTGGGTTTATAATACCAATTTTATTAAAAACATGATCATTCTAGCGTATTAAATAACTCACTAACTACGTTAAAAATTATTTATATAGAACAACTATGTATCATAATTTTAGCCTTGTTATTGAGCTATTTTCTTATCGCTATAATAGGTCACTAATTTAATGCAATTGGTATAAAAATAAACTGTGTGTTTATTTTATCAAATTTAAACTAAACGGGTAATTAAACTCTTTACCTTCATTAGCTTTAATACTTGCCATTACAACCATTACAAACCCAAAAATTGCCACTATAGGTAGTAATATTAAGCCGATTGCTACAAACATCAGTACAAAACAAACTACATATGCAATTGCCATCGTTATTTGAAAGTTAAGCGCCTTTTTACCGTGCACGTCAACAACTGGCATTTCATCTTTTTTAATTAACCACACAATTAATGGCCCAATTATTGAGCCAAACGGCACAACAAACCCAGCAAGCGCACTTAAATGGCATAACATAGCCCACGTACGGTCATCTTTATTAACTGGTTCAACCTGTTGATTTTCTTCCATAACACTCTCCTTTTTGTTTTATGTATGTTGCCTCTTAACTAAACAAATGTCTACAAATCAACCAACGTATTTATGTTTAAAAATCACAGCGTGCAATCTTGTGATAAAAAAGTGATAAGTTTGTGAGGGTTTCTGGAGACGATTATTCAATACTTAACTCGAATCATCACTTACAGGAAATAATAATGAAAACTTCTACATTAACAATCGCAATTCTTTTAGCGGCAGCTAGCCAATCGACTATGGCCGCAGAATTAGACCTAAAAGTTACTAACCTAACCAAAGGTATTCACTTCACTCCACTGTTAATCACAGCACACAACAGCGAAGACACACTGTTTGAAGTAGCAACGCAAACATCTACAGCACTACAAACAATGGCTGAAGGCGGCAATATTGCAGAGCTAGTTGCACAAGCAACTGCTGCGGGTAGTGATATGGCTGCAAACCCAGCTGAAGGTTTACTTGCACCAGCCGCATCTACAACGGCAACACTGAGCACGACCGACGGTAATGAGTACCTATCTTTAACTGCAATGATGCTACCAACTAATGATGGCTTTATAGGCTTAAACAGTTGGAAAATACCAACAGAAGCGGGTACTTACATTATTAATTTAAATGCTTACGATGCAGGCACAGAACAAAACAATGAGCTTGTAGTTGAAGGCTCTGGCGCACCAGGTACTCCGGGTATTCCTGCTGCTCCAGGTGGCGACGCTGGCACTGGCGGTACAGGTGTATTAAGTGGTGATACAAATACTAACATTCATATTCACCCGGGTAGCTTAGGTGATGACGATTTAGAAGCGGGTAATAGCGATTTAAGTAATACAGTACACAGATGGTTAAACCCAGTAGCACAATTAACCGTTACAGTTAAGTAGGATCATGATTATGTCATCTGCTAACAACCTTAAAAAAAGTCTACTAGTGCTTGCACTTGCAACCACACTTGCAGCGTGTAGCGATAATGATAACGACCCAGTTGTTGAAGAGCCGGTCGTTGTTGAGCCAATTGTTGTAGAACCTGTGATCAGTGAGTTTACTATTACTTTTAGTAACTTAACTGCAGGACAGCCTTTGTCACCACTCTCTGTCATTGCTTTTGAAGATGAAGCACCTTGGACATTCGGTACAACAGCTTCTGTTGGTTTAGAAATGCTGCAGAAAGCGGTGCAAATGAAGAATACCTCAGCTACGAAAGTGCACTTGCTGCAGTTTCAGCTGAAGGCGCTATTGGCCCTGGTGAAACCACCACAGTAATCATTACTGTTGAAGAGCAAGAAACGCTTAATTTGTCATTTGCTGCCATGCTTGGGAATACAAATGATGCTTTTACCGGTCTTAGTTCTTTAGATGTATCAACATTAGAAGTTGGCGGTTCGTTATCACGCACTACGACTGCTTATGATGCGGGTACGGAAGCAAATACAGAAACAGCTGAAACTGTGCCAGGTCCTGCCGCTAGCGGTGAAGGGTTCAACGAAATACGTGACGATACAGCCGATATAATAACGATGCATCCAGGCATTGTTTCAAATCAAGATGGATTATCTACATCAGCACTTGGTGTTGAACATAAGTTTGATAACCCAGTATCGAAAATAGTAATTACGCGCACGCAGTAACGTTCCAGCTTGTAATGGGGAAGTAAGGGAGCACGGATGCCCCCCTTTTTACGAGGTAATACATGCGTCACGAAAAAATATTAGTAGTAGAAGATGACAGAGAAATAGGTAAGTTAATTACCACGCAGCTAACGTCGCTTAACTTACATGTTGATCATGTTGTAAGCGCAGAACTTGCCTTAAAAAAAAATAGCTAAGCATCCCTACGGACTTATTTTACTCGATATAAACTTACCCCAAATGGATGGTTTGAGCTTATGCCGAAAAATAAAAGAGCATTACCCAACTACCTCCGTAATTTTACTCACCGCGCTTAGTAGCGATATGGACAGAGTTATTGGCCTTGAAATGGGCGCCGATGATTATATTTGTAAACCCTTTTTTGCACGCGAATTACAAGCCAGAGTAAAAACCCAATTACGCCACAGAGCACAGCTACTCGCTAGCCAAAATAACGACAACTCCCCCGTTGATAGCGAACAAACACTAAATGTAGGCTCACTCAATATAGAATTTAGTTCGCACCAAGTGTATTTAGGCAAGCAAGCCCTTAACCTTACCGCCACCGAATTTGATTTACTCGTTTACTTTGCACGCCATCCTAATCATGTTTTTAGTCGTCAGCAATTACTCGATAAAGTATGGGGTTACCAACACAGTGGTTACGAGCACACGGTTAATTCACATATAAACCGCTTACGTGCCAAGCTAGAAGAACACCAACAAGCGCCTATCATCGAAACAGTTTGGGGTGTTGGTTACAAACTAAACCCTAGCCAACTCAATTAAGACACCTATTATGAAATTATCTTTGTATCAAAAATTAGCTATATCGCTAGTCGTAATTTTTTGTTTTATTTGCGCCCTAGTTTACGGCTGGAGCAAGCAATTAGAACTGACTTCAAAACACCACGCCGAACAAAATCTGCACTTAGCGTTAGCGGAACATTTAATACAAGATAACCCACTAATAAAAGAAGGGGTTTACGACTATAAAGCGCTTGAAAACCTCTTCCATACCTTGATGTTATTAGGCCCTGCGTTTGAATTTTATTTTGTAGACGAAACCGGAAAAATTCTTACTTACTCAGCAAAGCCGGGGAAAGTTAAACGCACGCATATTAGTTTAACGCCTTTAAAAAGGCTGATTAACGACCCAAGCGCTGCACCTATTTATGGTGATAATCCTCGTAATAAAGAGCAACAAAAAATATTTTCAGCCGCGCCAGTATTTAATCAAGATAAGCTACAAGGCTATTTATATGTAATTATTGGTGGTGAGGCTTACGACACCTCACTAAGTACTGTAAAAAATAATGATAAGTTATGGCTAGCCGCTTTATGGCTTGGCTCTGCACTCGCATTTTTATTTATTGCGATGCTAATTTTGCTACGCTTTTTTACCAACCCAATTCAGCGCTTAGCCCGCGATGTTAGTAATATTGAAGCCGCTAACTACAGCCTTACCGACACCAAGCTAAGTAACTACTCAACGCAAAAAAGTAACGAAGTGCATAGTTTAGAGCGAAGTATTCAAGCCATGCTTACCCGTATTAACGAGCAGTTTAAAGCACTTGAGCAAGGCGATAAGCAACGCAAAGAGTTACTGACTCACTTATCGCACGACCTACGCACCCCACTTGCTTCACTGCAGGGGTTTTTAGAAGTTTTAAATCAGTCAGGTGAGCAATTAAGTCAAAAAGAACAACAAGAATACTTACAGGTATCGCTTAATAATTGTGGGCAATTAAAGCTACTCATAGAGCAAATATTTGAACTTGCTCACTTAGAAAATGGCGAAATAAGTATAAATAAAGAAACCTTTAATTTAGGTGAGCTTATTTACGATTGCATGGCAAAATTTAGTTTAGCCGTTGATAAAAAAGGCATTAGTTTGTCGGTAGAACCTTCGATTTGTGACTTTCCTGTGGTTGCCGATATAGCTAAATTAGAGCGCGTGTTAAGTAACTTAATTGACAATGCAATTAGGCACACCCCTCGCGGTGGCAGCATTGCAGTACATGTAAAGCGCAGTGACGATAATCAACTATTTGTGCATGTATCAGACACAGGCGTAGGTATAAAAGAAGATGAGCTGAATGCTATTTTTGACCCGCACTACCAAGCAAGTAATTCTAATAAAGAAGGGCGCCAGCAAGGTGGTTTAGGATTGGCCATTTGCAGAGGGTTATTAAAACTAATGGATAGTGAAATTTACGTACAAAGTGAAATTGGTAAAGGCACTATGTTTAGCTTTAATTTACCACATCGAGTAGGGTGAGGCTTATGCCTCATCCCTCTCACAGAACCGTACGTACGGACCTCGTATACGGCTCCTGTATTCTTCTATCCCTTCGGCTTATTTTCTAAACGCCGATTGAGCAAGCCATCCTGTACTTACGTTTTCCATTGAATATAAACCTTGCTCCTCAAACCATTGGTTTGGCATCGCTACATTCGATAATGGACTTAGAGAGTTTCGCCATGAGTTCATTTTGATGAACTTAAATGGCGGCTTTTTCCCTAATT